>JACMIM010000248.1 GCA_014381165.1 Roseiflexaceae bacterium | reverse complement strand
TCCGCCGCCGCGAGCACGCCGCCAGTGCCAACAACCTCCGGCGCGCTGTAGCGGTACACCGGAATGCCGCCTTCTGGCGCGGTCGCCAGGCGCGGGCGGCTGGCATCGGCATAGTCACCGGCCACGGCGCTGAACACCAGATCGGCTGCGCTGACATCCTGGGCCGTGGCGATCCAGGTCACTTGGGCCTCGCCGCGCGCGGGGATGTTCACGGTCTGGGTCAGTTCGCCGGTCACACTCAGCCCGGTCGCGGCCAGCGCCACCTGGGCGGAAAGCGGCGCGTCGGTGTTGTTGCTAATATTTGCCGCCAGCTCGGCGGTGTCGCCCACCGTGAAGAAGCGCGGCGTAACTGGGCGGATGAGCAGTGGCTTGCTGGCCACCAGCTCGGCCAACCCCTCGCCCACCTGCGTTTCGCTGCTGGCACCCACGGCGCGTAGCACCCAGGTGGTCAGGTTATCGGGCAGCACCAGCTCGATGCGCGCCCGGCCGGCGGCATCGCTGGCCACGGTTGGATTCCAGTAGGCCGTGTCGGCGAAGTTCTCGCGCACGCTCGGCCCCGCAGCCTGTGGTGAAGCCTTGCTCGCCGCGTCGTCGCCTAGCGTGGGCGCGGCTGACGCGGGCGCGGGGGTGGCTTCGGGGGCGGGCATCATCTCGCTGCCAGCGGCCATGCCGCCGCCTCGGCCCATGGCCTGGTCGATTTGCGCGTTCAGCCGATCGCCAGAGATGCTCACGCCGCTGCCGGTGGTCACGCCCAGGCCGCGTTTCTGGTAGAAGGCCTCCAGAATGGCGTTCTCGCCGCGTGGTGCCAAACTCAGCACGCCTTTGTCGACCAGGTCGAGCGACAGCTCGGCGGCGATTGGGTTGCCGTCGGCGTCGCGCACCTCCAGGTCGTAAGCGACTGTCGCGCCTGGTTCGGCCTGCGGCGCAGACGGCGTCACGCTGATGTCGAGCTGCTGTGCGCTGGTTTCGACGGTTATCGGCAGCACACCGGTCTTGAAATCGGCCAGCCCACGCTCTAGCGCGGCCTGCTCGCCCTGAAACAGTGCGACCGCCAGATAGATATTGGGTGCGTCGGCGGCGCTAATCGGTAATTGAAACACGATGCTATTTTGCTCGACTCGCCGCACCTCGCTGCTGCGCACGCCGGCCCGCTCGACCGTGATCAGCGCCCAGTGCTCGCCCTGGAATGGCGAGGGGATCAACACGCTGGCCGTTTCGCCGGGCCTGTAGCTGGCTTTGTCGGCGATCAGCGTAATCCGCTCGGTGTTATCGCGCAGCCACGGCACATCCTCGGCCCCGGCCACATAGAACGCAAGCGTTGTGCGCGAAACTCGCCCGCCCGCATCGCGCACCGTGGCCACCACGCGGTAGGCCCCGCCTGAATCCGGTGTAAAGCTGGCGCTGGCCTGGGCGCTGCCGTCGGTCGTGACCGTTTGAAGGCCAAGCGGCTCGATCTGTTCGCTCGATTCCCAGCGCTGGCCCTGGGCGTCGTCCACCAGGTTGCTGCTCCAGGTCACGCGCTGAAAAGCCAGTTCGACCGTCTGGCCAGCCAGCGGGCTGCCGTCGCTCGCCGCCGTCACCACGTCGATCTGCTGCGCCCGCCCGGCGCTGCCCAGGTAGCTTTGCGCCGCCAGCCCGGCGTACAGCTCGGCGGGATGAACGGTCAGGCTGCTGCGCCCGGCGATGTCCTGATTGTCGCGCCCGGTCGCCACTGCCTCGACGGTCAGCGTGTAGGGGCCGCTTATGTCGGCGGCTGGCTGCCCGCCGCTAGGGAGTCGGTCGAGCGCGTCGGCGGGAATGGCGAGTGCGAGTTGGCCCTGCGCGTCGGTCGTGCCAGTGCCGTTCAGGATTGGCATGGCCGGCTCGGGCGGCTGCCACCAGCACTCCCAGCAGCGCCAGCTCGCATTCTGCTGCCCAAACGTATAGCGGCCCGCCCACTCGGGCGCAAAGCGATACGGCTCGGCCAGCACATTCCACGTCACTGGCGCATTCGCCACCGGCCCGCCAAACAGATACGCGACCGCGACACTGGCGTTGGTCGGCTGGCCACGCAGCGCCTGCGTTGGGGCTGCTACCGTCACCTCGAACTCGGGCGGGCGGTAGGCGGCAACCCTGAAGCTGGCCGCAAAGGAACGGTCGCCCAGCTGCGTATTGATCTGGTAGTCGCCCAGCGCTGCGCCCTCGGCAAGCTGAAGTTCGGCATTGAACGTGCCGCTCTGGCTAGCGTTCAGCTGCTGGTCGAACACCACTGCGCCGGTTGGGTCTTGCACCATTACGCTTGCGCGGGCTTGCGCAGGCAGCGTAAAGGCCGCGTCGTTCTCGCTGCGGATGATGCCCTTGAGCTGCACGGTCTGGCCAGGCCGGTAGATCGGCCGGTCGGTGTACACATAGCTGTACAGCCCCGGTGCGTAGAATTGGCCGCTGGATGCGAACTCCCAGCGCGCGATGCTGGTCGCCCAGCTTGTGCTCATCGCGGCGAAGGGTTCGCGGGCCACGGCGATCAGCCCGTTCTCCTGTTGGCGCTGAAGGCTCAGGCGGGCCAGCCCATCGCCGTTGGTTGTGCTGCTGCCAAGCTGCCTGATCTGGTCGGTTTCCTCGTAGATGTCAAGTATCAGGTTCGCCACTGGCGCGCCGGTCTGCATGTCATTCGCCCAAACCAGCACCTCGCCGAGCGCGCTCTTGACCGTCAGGTTGATCGGCGAGACGATCATGGCCTGGCGCTGCACGCCACCTTGGATGGGCAGCTCGACCACGTACATGCCGGGTTCGAGCGCGCCGCCATTCTCAAGCAGGTCGATCTGCCTGAGCGTGGGCGTGTCCAGCGGCGCATCGAGCGCGATCTCCCAGTCGCGCAGCAGGGTCGCACCAGGCGGCAGGCCCTCGTACAGCCGCCACAGTGGGGCTTGCAGCGCATCGGCGGGCAGCCGATACAGGCGCAGCGCTGTGCGTGCATAGTTTGTCGCCATAATGCCAACACGGGCCGGACGCCCGGCGCTGTACGTACCGATGCCCTGCGATGTCAGATACACGGCTGGTGGCAGCGGCGCGGTGCGAAAGCGCACGTCGAGCGTTTGACCGGTCGTATTGCCAAAGGCATCGGCGATATTCGGGCCGATCTGCACACGGAAATCAGTCGAAGGGCGCTCGCCCATGCCAAGCGCAAAGGTGTTGTTGAACTCGTCGTAGTAGGTGTAGACCTGAGTGGCCGAAAGTTCAGGGGTAAACACCAAGTTGGGCATCACAGTCGCCGGGTCGATCGGCGCGCTGAAGCGGATCGAGAAGCTGGCCCACGGCGGCACGGCCTGCGCGCCATCCGCTGGATCAGTGTTCAGAATGCGTGGTAGTGGCGCAGTGCGAAAGCTCGCCGCAAATGGCTGGGCCATGCCCTGCCCGCCGCCACCGCCGCCCAGGCCCGCCGCCAGCTCAAGCCGGTAGCTGCTGTCGAAAGCTAGCCGCGCGGTTGGCGTCAGCACAAGCGTATCGGCGGCAACACTGGCCACAACTGGCACACTCGCGCCGTCCTGGCCGCGCAACAGCACCGACTGCCCCGCGTCGGCGGCCAGCAACTGGTTGAACTGTACGCGAATCGTCGGCTCGACTGAAACGCCGCTCGCGCCGTCCTGTGGAGAAATCGTCAACACCTGTGGGCGGGCTGTAGAGAATGTCCAGCCGAAGCCGCGCTGCATGGGGTTGCCCTGGGCATCGCGCAGATCGGCTGCCAGATCCACACGGTAGCTCGTACCGCCCTGGAGCGGCTGGGCGGGCGTGAAGCTATAGATCGCCGTGCTGAGCCAATTGCCCGTCCCCACCACCGGCGGCTCGAAGGTAAGTGGCTGTGGTAGAGCCGCCTGCTGGGCCACGCCAGTGAGTGGCACGACCGGGCGACTGAACATCACGGTAATCGTGCTGCTCGGCGCGATATCGGCGGCACCGTCGGCGGGCACCACCTGCCCAACCTCAAGAAAGCCACTGGTGATAACCTGAAAACGCAGCGCCTCGGCCAGCTTCGCGCCATCTTGGGCACGGGCCTCGCCCGACAGCGCGACGGCGTACTGGGCAGCACGCGGCAGGGCTGCGTCGGGCGTAAACACCAGTGTGCGCGCATCAGGCCAGGACATACTGCCGCCGACAGCGGGTTGAAGCGAAAGCGCCGCCTCGACCGAAGGCTTGTCCATTGGTACATTGAACACCAGCGCCAATGCGCCATCGGGCCGCAGCTCCTCGCCGCGCTCGGGCACGCGCTGAATAAGCGTGGGCGCGGGTGACTGGGCGGCGGGCAGTTCATTGATCGTGGTTAAACCGGGGGTTGGGGATTGTGGCATATTTGGGGTTCCTCCGCGCAGCGCAGCGCCTATGCCAATCACAATGGCGACAAGCGCGAGAAAACTTGTGAGCAGAACGGCGCGACGGTTCATGATGATACTCCTGCGTGTGGTGCGCCGCACAACAGCGCCCGCCTTTCCGTACAGACGGAGGGCGGGCGCGGTAAGTTCCAGCTTCGATCAGAACAAAGAACAAAGAACACAGCCTGGCCGAAGGAACAAAGAACACAGCTTATGTGATGCTTTACGATACCATAACTGTCTTCTTCGTTATCCTCGGCGTTCTGTGCTCTGTGCTCTGTGCTCTGTTCTCTGTGCTCTGTGCTCTGTGCTTTGTTCTTGGTCGCTACACTAGCTCGGCCATCTTTTGTAAGTACACGGTCGCGTTCATCAGGCCTGCGCGCTGTTCGAGGTACGCGAGGTCAAGTTGCTGGCGGCGCACAATCCCACGCGCATCGTCGAGATCGTGCTTGCGCAGCTCTGCGCCGCGCCCGAGCACGACCTTATGAATCAGCACGTCCTCGGGGGCGAGTACGGCCACGGGTGCGCCCAGCAGCGGCATGCGGCGCAGTCGCGCGATCGCCAGATCGTCGAGCTGGAATGGGTGGGTAGTCGCGCGGCGGATGGAAAGATCGTCGAACAGCTTGATGCCACGCCAGAGAATGCGTTGGCCGTCGAACTGCACGGCCTTCTGCTGCTGCTGAAGCAGCTGAACGACGGTGGGCAGTTGGCCCACGGCCACAAGAATATCGATATCCTGGAGTGGCCGCCGGTTGCCATACAGGTGTGCTGCCGCGCCAGCGCAAATACCCCAGGCCAAAGCCTGCTGGTTCAGCAGCCGGGCCACTACGCCAAGATTTCCCGCAATCAGCGACATCGCAGCCTCATACATTTCTCTAGTACCAAGATACCAAAAGCTCAGAAAAGATTGTTACACCACTAGCCAGCAGGTTTCATTTCACCTGTGGCGAGCAAGGAAATACCTGATCTTTGTTTCGTTTTTTGGCGCTTTGCGCCAAAGACCGAAACAAAAAAGATATATCTTCCAGGCTGCCGCAGGCAGGAGCCGCCAACTGCGTAAGTCCTAATTGTTTCGTTTTTTGGTGCCTTGCACCAAAAAACGAAACAAAAAGAGTAATTACTCAGGCGGTGGCTTGGCTGGGGCATAGGCCCAAACCCCGCCTAGACTTCCACCAATCATGGTACGCTTGCGTGGGGCCGGCGGCAAGATGGCTATTGGTACTAGGCGCGTGTAGGACGTGCGTAGGGGTGAGCAGTGGCTAGCGGCTTCGGCGCAGCCAGCCCTGCTGCTGAAGTTCCATTTCAAAGAACTGGACTTCAAAGCAGCGTGGCCCCTGGCGGAAGAAGCGCTGCACATGGCTATACTGGGGCTGATCGAGCAGCCGACGATCGAAGCTGTTGCCGACGCAGCGCCAGTCGTTGCCGACGTAGACAAAGCCTAGCCGCTCATAGGAGCGAATGGCGCGGCGGTTGGGGCCTGCCACATCGAGCACCATCACGGCGAAGCCGAGATCCTCAAAGAAGTAGTCGATAAACAGTTCGAGCGCCTCACTGCCGAGCCCTTTGCCGACATATGGTGCGCCAAACGTAATGCCCAGCCGCGCGCTGCCACGTCGCTCGTCAACCTCGCGCAGGGAGATGCGGCCGGCCAGCTTGCCATCCTGAGTTTCAACCGCCCAGGTGCGCCGACTGCCAAACTCAAAGCCGCCCGGCCACGAGCTGCTCTGGCGTGAAAGATTCCAGAGCGGCTCGAATGGATCGTGATACGGTGGCCATGCGTCGGCCTGGGCTTCGTCGTGGTGCTGCCAGGGCCGCATACTCACGCGCGTGCTACGCAAGTCCATCTGGCCTCCAACTGTAGGCCTCGCCGTCGAACGGCGGCTCACGGCGGCTGATCATCGCCCGCACCTCGTGACTGCTGGTCCAGCACTGCGCGATCAGCTCCGGCGGGTAGCTGTAGCGGCGCTGGTGCAATTCGAATTCATCTTCGTCGTCAAGCACGACCCGCCCATTGGCAAACCACACCACATCTAGGTCGAGATCCACATAGCTCAAGGTGCCCTCGGCCCAGCTTGCTGGCGTTGCTATATTGATATAGTGCATACGCGGCTGCCAATTTGCATACCAGATCACGCTCAGGTTGAAATAGCGATCTGGCCAGTAATATTCAAGGGTGTGGTATTTTGCAAGAAATGATCCGCGGTAGCCATTGACCGGCGTTCCCGGCGCTTTGTAGAGCAGGAGCAGCCCCGGCTCCTCGCGCACAATCGACGCGGGGTAGCGATAGTGTTCGCTGCCATCATATTTGGTTGAGCGCAGATTGAATGGTTTCATTGGTATCAAGCTGACGGCTGATCAGGCGCTATGCTACCTGCCGTGTGTTCTCGCCGCCGACAATCGCCTGCACCAGTGCGGGCAGCGCTTGGTTGAGCGGCTCGACGATGACGTAATCGGCAAGCATCGAATAGATCGAATCATCATCGGCAAGCGAGATGACCTGCGCGCCGCTGCGGCGTGCAAGAAACGGGAATGACGAAACTGGCTCGATCGCGCTGATCTCGCCGACACACAGCAGCACATCGCACTGCTCGACGGCGTGACGGGCGCGCTTCAGCTCCCAATCGGGCAGGCCCTCGCCAAACATGATCACGTCGGGGCGCAGGCTGCTGCCGCAGTGCGGGCAGTTCGGCGGCAGCGTCTCCTCCTCCTCATCCCAGGATGACAGCACATGGCCAGCCTCGAAGCAGCGGGCGCGCCGCAGGCAGCCATTCAGCTCGATCAGTTCGCGCGAGCCGGCCCGCCAGTGCAGGCCGTCGATTGTCTGCGTGATCAGCGTAAAGGCCGGGAAGTGCTGCTCGATGTCGACCAGGGCATAGTGCGCCAGGCTGGGCTCGGCGCTGTCGGCCAGCTTGCGCCGGTAGTCGTACCACTGCCAGACCCGGCGCGGGTTGCGCATAAAGCCCTGCTGGGTCGCAAGCTCGCTCACATCGAACTGTGCCCACTCGCCAGTGTGCGCCTGGCGAAATGACGGCACGCTGCTTGTAGCGGCCATTCCACCACCCGTCAGCGCGACAACATGGCGGGCCGTTCTCAGGCGCTCAAGCGCCCGCTCAGGCAGGGTCAGCGGCATGGCAACACTCCTCGGTGGCCCGCTCGAAGGGGCGCAAAATGTTATTGATTATTGTACCATGGGGCGTAGGCCGCGCTCGCAACCTCACGACCAGCTGCAACGTATACTCTTCATAGCAAGCAGCCGCAAGCTAAAGCGCTGTGCAGCCCGCGCAGGCGGGCTTCGTAACCCCAGCTAGCGGCTTCAGCCGCGCGGCTGCCTCTAGCTTCGGGTCCCCAGCCAGTGGCTTCAGCCGCGCGGCTGCCTCTAAATGAAGCGGTGGAAAGGCTTGCCGGAAGTGTGCCCGTGTGCTACGCTATCGGCAAAGGGGAACCAAAAGATGGCGCGCGCACAGCCGCCCAACAATACAGCCTACCTCGACAAGCTTGAGCGGATTCTCTGCCCAATCTGTCATCGCAGCAACCTGCCGCGTGCGCGCTTCTGCCAGCACTGCGGTCGTGATATCGTGCTCAATAATGATGGGCCGACCTACCGGATCACGCGCGTTATCAAAGAAGGTGGCCAGGGCGCGGTTTACGAGGTGATCGGCGAGGATGGCCAGACCTACGCGATCAAGGAAATGCTGGAACGGGCGCTCGACCCAAAGGAGCTGGACGATGCGCTGGAGCGCTTTGAGTTCGAGGCGAACCTGCTCCAGCGGCTCAAACACCCGCGTATCCCCTGCGTCTATGCGCACTTCAAGGACGAAGGCCGCAATTACCTGGCCATGGACTTCGTGCGCGGCGAAGACCTGGAAGAGCTGCTCAAGCGCGAGGGTCGGCTGACCGAATCGCGCGTTCTGGTGATCGCCGATCAGGTCTGCGATGTGCTGGCCTATCTGCACGATAACGGCTTGATCTACCGCGACATGAAGCCCTCGAACATCATGGTCGAGCCAGACGGCAGCATCAAGCTGGTCGATTTTGGCATCGCCAAGCTGTTTCAGAAGCATGGCCGCGCCACGCAGATCGGTACGCCCGGCTACGCGCCGCCTGAGCAATACCAGGGCATCGCCACCAGCGAATCAGACATCTATGCGCTTGGCGCGACCCTGCATCATATGCTGACCGGGCGCGACCCGCGCGACGAAGCGCCGTTTTCTTTTCCGGCCGTCGCCACGCTCGCGCCTGCCGTTTCCCGGCGCACCGCCGAAGCAGTCGCGCGCTCGCTTCAGATGCAGCCCGAGGAGCGCTTTCGATCGGTCGCCGATGTACGCGCTGCGCTGCGCCCCATATCGGTGCCGACCCGCCAGATACGCCGTGCGCCCAGCGCCGACGCGATCCCGGCACCAGCGCGCCAAAGCGGCAGCGTGAGCGCACAGGCTCAGTCGAATCAAGCGCAGCCTGCCCCGCCACGCCCGGTGATTGTGCCGCCACCACCGGCAGTTGCAAGCGCGCCCGCCCAGCCTGCCGCCGCGCCGCGCCAGAATGGCTTCTTCGCCGCAATTGGTCGCTTTATCCGCAGCCTGGTTTCGACTGTGGTGGTGCTAGCAGTCCTGTCTGTCGGTCTGCTGGTGGCGGGTTGGTACTTTCTGCCTGATTTCACCCAACCGCTGCTTTCGCCCTACCTGCCGCCGATCGTCACCGACCTGCTGCCCGAGCCAGCTGGCTCTGCCGCGCCTGCGCTGAGCACGCAGCAATTTCAGTCTCCCGTCGAGGTGAGCCTGCCTGCGAGTGCCGACGATGCAGCGATCAAAGCTGCGCTAGATACGGCGTATGCCGAAGTGGTACGCACGCAGTTTGGCGAAAGTGCTCAGGTCAACCCAAATGTGCCGATCGCCTATCTTAGCCCGCTTGAGCAGGTCAGTTCAGCGGGTAGCGACCCGGTGACATATCGGGCCACGCTTTCGGGCTGGATCTTCAAATCAAGTATTTAATTTTAACGGAGGGAATAGCCATGGGTTTTCTCGACAATATCAGCAGAAGTGTTTCGCAAGGTATCGACCGCGCCAAGTTCGAGGCCGAGAAGATCGCCAAGATCGCCCGCGTCCAGGGCGAGATATCCGAGGTGCGCCGCAGCATGGACGCCAAGCGGTTGGAGCTGGCCGATCGCGCGTATGAGCTGTACAAAGCTGGCCAGATTCAGTCGCCAACCATTGCCGCGCTGGCTCGTGAGGTCGACAACATGCGCTCAAGCGTGATTCTCAAAGAGGATGAGCTGAAGATTGCCCAGGGCGACGCCTACATCGAGCCATTCGTGCCAGGGCCGCCGAGCGCGTCGCAAAGCGTACCGGTTAGCTACGATTCGCCCGCGCCGAGCAGCGCAGGGTTTAGCCCTGGCAACAAACCATGCCCCACCTGTAGCTTTGTGATGCCAACATCGGCGATGTTCTGCCCAAACTGCGGCACCCGCGTGGCCACCTAGTTTAGTCGCATCGGCCTTCGTAGCTTCGAGTCTTGGTGGTTCATTGTTCGCTGAAAGGAGCAAAGCGTGCTGTGTTCCGAAACGGTCGCCCTGCTCGACCGGGGCCTGACACCCAGCTCCGCCGACCCGTTGCGGGCCAGACTCGGCTTTCACCTCGCCGCCTGCGCCACCTGCCGAACCTACCGTACACAGCGTGAAGGCCAGAATCTGCTCGCCGCCTTGCTGGCAGAACCGCTGCTGGAGGCCGCACGTCCGCTGTATCTCGCCCATGCGCCACGCGCAAGCAGGCGCACGCACGCACGCCAGGCCCAGATCGGCGCAGCCCTGCTGGTAGCAGGCGCGCTCGCCTCGGCCGCGTTAACCCAAAGCGCCGGGGCGCGCGGGCTGCAACCGGTTGTACCGGCCCGCCCACCGGCAGGAGCTGTCGTGGGCATAGCGCTCGTCCGATCGACGGCGCTCGCCTACGCGCCTGGCCAGACCGAGCTAGCCGATGCGCCGCAACAATTGAGTAATGCTGTCTGGCTGGCAGCGCACCTGGCCGTGCCGGTTCGCAGCAGCGTCGCTACGAATCAGCGTGAGCAGGTGCTCGGCCAGACCGACCTGCGCGTGCCCACGCCAGTGCAGCCAGCGCGGGCGAGTGATCCAAACATGGCGTGGGCCAGCTTTGCCGAGGCCAATGCACCAAATAGTGCGCGCAGCCAATTGATGGCATTCGCCCAAGCTGGGCCGCAGCAGCCTATGCCGCAGGTTATTGTCGATGGGGCAGTGGTCGAGCATACCGTCGATGCGGTGCTTGGCAACCTACCGCTGGAGATGGGCCGCACACTGTTCCTGCCCGACGACCCACAGCCGCCAACGCCGCCGCCGCCAGTGGTGGCGGTGCCAAGCTTGCCCGCGTCCAATCTGCCCCCTGCACTGCCGCCTGTGCGTCCAGCCACGCCTGCCACCACTCGTTCAGCCGCGAGTCCCGCGCCACGCCTTACAGCGGTGAGCGCACCAGTTCGTAGCTATGTCGTACAGCGGGGCGACACGCTCAGCGCGATTGCGCTGCGGGTGTATGGAAACGCCAGCTTGTGGCCGCAAATCTACGCCGCTAACCGCAGTGTGATCGGTGCCAACCCCGATCTAATCTTTCCCAGCCAGCGCTACACTGTGTCCGGTCACACCAGCGGCAGCGTTGTGCGGCCTTACCTGCCTGTGCGCGCCGTTACACCCGCGCCCCCTGGCCAGCCATACACCGTGAAAAAAGGTGACAGCATGCGCGGCATTGCGCTTGGCTACTACAACAACGAGCTGCGCTGGAAGGAAATTTATAACGCCAATAAGGCGCTGATTCCCGACCCGGATAACCTACGCATCGGTATCAAGCTCAAGATTCCATAAGAACAGAAGCTTTTTAGCACTAATAGGGAGATCAAATAAACAAAGAACAAAGAACAAAGC
>JACMIM010000247.1 GCA_014381165.1 Roseiflexaceae bacterium | reverse complement strand
GCGTCCAAGCACTATTGATTACTGGCCGTCGGCATAGGCCGACCGCTGGGGGCCGGTGCGCTTCAGGCGCGGCGGCGGAGGAGCCATGAGACCAGTACGAATTGGGGTAGTTGGCGTCGGGCGCTTCGGGCGGCTCCACGCACGGACACTGGCGGGTATCGCGGAGGCCGAGCTGGTGGCCCTGGTGGTGCGCGACCCGTCCCAGCGAGCGGCGATCGGCCACGAGCTGCCGGGCGTGCCGATCTGGGGCGATCTCAGCGCGGCCCTGGCGCAGTCCGCTGCCGAGGCCTGGGTGGTGGCGACCCAGACCGCGAGCCATGTCGATCTAGCCGAGCAGATCTTGCGGGCCGGGGCGGCGGTGCTGGTCGAGAAGCCGCTTGGGCTGACGGTCGCC
Source organism: Roseiflexaceae bacterium (assembly GCA_014381165.1). Taxonomy (GTDB): domain Bacteria; phylum Chloroflexota; class Chloroflexia; order Chloroflexales; family Roseiflexaceae; genus JACMIM01. The sequence continues at coordinate 6,330 of JACMIM010000247.1, read as the reverse complement.
GAGGCTCAGCGCTTGGCCCCGCTGGTCGCGCCTGACTCGCGCAACTTTATGGTCGGCCATATCCTGCTCTTCGCTCCAGAGTTTCGCCGCCTGGCTCGCGAGGCCCAGCAGCGCGGCGGGCTCGCCTATGTCAGCGCCGAGCGCCACCGACCGATCGGAGTTTACGAGCTGTTTCACGGCGAGTCGCCGCTACGGCTGGTAATGGTCCACGATCTCTATCTGGCGCTGGTGCTGGCCGGTGGGGCCGAGCCCACGCGCATGCAAGCCTCGCTGCACCCGCGCCCTGGTGGCGGCTGCGACCTAGCCCTGGCCCGCCTGGAGTGGGCCGATGGGCTGTGGGTCGCGCTTAGCGCCTCGTACTTTACGCCGCCGGGCATGGGCAGCGATGGCTTCGACCGGCTTGAGGCCTACGGGCGGGGCTGGGTGGCGCGGATGGAGATCAACCCCCAGCCGCTGACGATCTGGGCCGAGCGGGCCGAGTGGCCGCTGGCCCTGGCGATCGATGATGATCCCGCCGCGCCGAGCGGCTGGCTGGCCGAGGAGCTGCGTTGCTTCTGCCGAGTGGTGCGCGGCGCAGAGCCGCCCCTTGGCGCACGCTACGAGGATGGGCTGCGGATCATGGAGTGGCTCGATCGGCTTGAGCAGTCGGCTGAGAGCTGAAAAGATCTTGGTCAGTCGCGGATTTGCGCCGACCCCGGCGGATTCTCACGGAGCGCTGAAAGAAACCCGTGATTCTGGTAGAATCCGCCTGACCCGCGACTGATCGAGATCTTTTGATGTAGATCGCCTGAGTATGAAGGAAAAACACGTGCGACGTTTAGAGGATAAGGTTGCGCTGATCACTGGTTCAGCCCGTGGGATCGGCCGGGGGATCGCGCTCTGCCTCGCTGAGGAGGGCGCGCATATCGTGGTCAACGACCTGGCCCCCGCCAGCAGGCCGGGGACGGTTGACGCCCACGCGACCGCCGCCGAGATCACGGCCCTCGGGCAGCGCGCACTGCCCCACTACGCCGATGTATCTGACCGCGATGCGGTGGCCGGGCTTTTTGCGGCGGCCATCGAGCACTTTGGGCGGGTGGATATTGTGGTGGCTAACGCCGCGCTCTCGATCCGCCAACCAGTGATCGAGGCGAGCTGGGAGGGCGTGCTGCGCACCATCGAGGTAACCCAGTTCGGGGTCTTTCACACCTGTCAGGCGGCGGCTCAGCACATGACTGGGCGCGGCGGGCCGGGCAAAATCATCATTATCGGCTCGATCTTGGCCGAGCTGCCCATGCCCACCAGCGCGGCCTACAATATGGCCAAGGCTGCCGTCAACCATCTTGGGCGCACCCTGGCCGCCGAGCTAACGAGCTACCGGGTGAATGTGAACATAATCAACCCCGGCTATATCGACACCCCCGGCGAGCGGGCCTTCGCCAGCGAGGAGCAGATCCAGCGGGCTGGCGCGGCCCTGCCCTGGGGCCGCATCGGCACGCCCCGCGACATCGGCAAGGCGGCGGCCTTCCTGGCTAGCGACGACGCCGACTACATCACTGGAACCGTCCTTCAGGTCGAGGGCGGCTACCGCCTAGGTTTGCAGCTGCCGAGTTAGTGACGAGTGCAGCTTCCTGCCACGCCATATACTACCCAACCTGAGCATCAAGGACGGCGCGCTTCGAAGGATACTTCAGGGTATTGTTCTGCCGACCCGTTAAGCAACGCTGCCGGTTGGCCCTTCAGGTGTCGGTCGAAGAAGGCTAACGTATAGGCATTAATGATGCCGTGCGCCCGCTGACCATCGATCGGCCCGGTGACTCCCAGCTGAGGGAAGAGCGGAGACCAGTACGGGAAGTCGGTCAGGTTGACATGGAACATTCCAGGTAGCTGTACGAAGTAACCGTCGCTCCTCAGGTTCTCGAATGTCGCCCGCATTGTAGTCTGGTGTTCGCTTATATCCGCCTCTGACCAACCGCCGGATCGGCGTCTTTCGAGTCGCATGGTTTCGGCATCTCTGGTTATCCACATAGTTGGCTGTTGCAAGCGGGCCTGAACTACGTCAGTAGACATGGGGGCATCCATCACCAAACAGGCCCGCAAGCGCGGCTCCAGTCGGCAGGCTTCGCCGCCCACAATGCCGCCCAGCGAGACCCCAAATGTGCCGACGCGCTGCAGGTCTAGTCGCCCAGTCAGGATGCTGTTTGAGTCAGCTTGGTTGAGGGCGGCGAGCTGATTGAGTGTAAAGATAACATCTTGGGCGAGATACGTGATGATGCCGTCCTTGAATGTCCGACCGTTCAGGGTTGGCGATGGATCGGTTGGGCGGTAGCTCTGGCGAATCAGGAGCTTCATCTGGTCGAGTGGCAGCGCAATTGTCTGGTGTCCATCTGGGAAAACGACCGCCGCAGCGGTATACGGCTGATCGATGGCCGCGACGATGTAGCCCTGTGAGACAAGCTCCTCAACCTGGAAGGTGTTCATCTGGCGAAAGCCAGTTGCGCCCTCCAAGAAGAGCAGAACTGGGTAGCTGGGCTGATCGCCTGCCACAGCTGCGGACGGGATGGCGTTCGTGGTGACGTATTTCACTTGCTCGAAGGTGAACTCCGGTACATGGAGCAGACGCGCCATTGCCGACGTAAGAGCGGCGGCGTCCTGTACGTATGGAGCGCGTGACGATGATGGCGTTTCCGCAGCTGGATACCAGATCTGCACCATCAACTCACGACGGGCATTCGGATCAGCGCTGAAGATCTCTGGACGATCAGCATCCACCCAATGGTAGGTTAACGTGCCAATCGTGTATGGCCCGCTTGGCTGCGGAAAGCGGAACACGGGAAAAAGTATCGGCAGAACGACGGAGACAACCAGCCCGAGTACGCTCAGCACGACGGCCAGGCCGACAGCAAGCCGATTGTTCAGTATTTGTCCGACTAGCCCGTCCAACGGTGCGGTGTTTCGCAACAACCAGACCAGCAAGAAGAGACCAGCCAGCGTATACGCAGGCACCATCTGCCAGCGCGGGCCTTCCACTAACACCTGTGCGACGGCTATTAGTAGCGCGATAGGCACCCAATAACGCATCCAGAACACAACGCGGGCGAGCGGAAGCGCTACTACAAAGAATGTAAGTAGATTGGTAAGTGATAATAGGGTTTCAATGGCTCTCATCTCCTGGCCTCTTCAGTTAAAACTTCTCCCTTCCATATTTTTGCGCGCCCAGGCCCTCCGCGAAACGCGAGTTCGGCAGCGGTCGTAGGCGAAACTGTTGTCTGCACAGCTGACTTCCGGGCGTTTCGATCGCGCACCAACCTGCTTGGCCCCCATACGATGACCACCACGACCGCTACCGCTGCGGTTATCACGCCCGTCACGCGCGGATCGTAGAAGGAGCCATTGATCGGAAACAGTTGCCACGTGAGGTTGATCATGGTGTGGAAGAGGGCTGCCACAAAGACGCTTTTGCCGGTGTTGTTGTAGAGCCAGGTGATGATGACCCGCGCTGCTAGCGTGCCGAGCGACCACCAGGCGATGAAGACCAGCGATCGCTGTGCCTCTAGCAATGGAATGACATGCCAAACGGCCCATATCACTCCAAGCAGCAACGCGCCTCGCAGCGCGCCAAAACGATCCTGTAACGGATCGATAGCGTACCCCGACCAACCAAGCTCTTCACCCAATGCGCCGATGAAGAACGCCGCGAACAAGGCAAGCGCCGTTACAAGCGAGAACTGTGGAACTGGAACCAGGCTCCCCATGAGGCGCATCACAATGTACGACACGACCATGATGCAAGGCATGAGAAAGATGATCGGCGCATACCAGATCTTCGCTTTGACTCGCTTGAAGTCGAAGGATCGCTTCAGCAACTCCGTCACACCTGTCAGACCGTTCTCGCGGTAGACGAGGATTGAGGCGGCTCCCACCATGCACAATATTCCGAGCGCACTGACGGGCAGCGCCGGGAGTAGTTGGCGGTTGGTCAATGCACCGGCGATCCAAAACGGGATCGAGAGGGTGAAGGTCAGTACAACGTACCTCAGCGGCGACCTGATTCTGGGGACAGCGGGGTGTACTCCGTCGTCATCACCTGACGTACGAGGCGGTGGGGTCGCAGTCATGGCGCAAACTCGTACCCGATACTGGTGCTGCGCGCACGCCAGTACGGCCTCGGCCCTTCAGGAAACATCCACGCCACCTCGCCTTCTAGCGGGATGTGCATCCCGTCGCGCAGCGCGTAGCTGCTGAAGGAGCATTCCCACGGGGTTGGAACGCTCACGCCGTCGATGAGCGCCCCGCGCGCCTCCGCGCGCACCGATGCGATCAGGTCGTCCGTAGTGAAGCGGAACAGCAGCGTGACGGTGGTGTCGCCGTCTTGCATGGTTGCCGTGGCCGCGTGGTCATCGACCGCCTGCCACTGCACGCCCTGGCTGGGCAGCAGCGCCGTCGGGTACCAGGCGGCCTCGGCAAAGAAGCGCAGCAGCTCGCCATGGGCCATCTCGGGCGTGCCACGCGCATTCGCCACCGCCACCAAGCCGAACAGCGACGCATGCAGCATCCCCTCGCCGGCGATATAGGCGTCGTGGACGCGCACCGGCACGCCCGGCATCATCGCGACCCGCGCTTCCCAATCGAAGCCGGGCCGCTGCGTGATCACCCGCTGGGTTGAGCTGAACGGTCGCCATTGATCGGCGCCGGTTGCACGCATGTTGAACGTGCCACTGTGCTCCACGCTGACGGCCACGATCATGGGCTGCCCCTCCGTCAGGGCGGCGCGAAAGTAGCGCTGCACCGGCGCAGGCAAGCCGATCAATTCATTCGCGTTATAGGTCGTTGGCTCGATTAGTCGGCGGCCTCCCTCCAGGTTGGCATGCATCGCGTTGGTGGCGGCTTGCCAGCGACGCGAGCCGTAGGTAAGGGCACTGGCAAGGGTTATCGCCAGGCCGAGGGCGATCAAGAGAATCATTTTTCGCATGGTTTTGGTTCTTTCTCTAGGTCGTTGCTTCCTTGTTCACCGGCGATCCAACGGCCCAACCTGCCCCGCTGCAAGCACCGTGGCGCTTTCGGGGGGCTGCAAACGCCACATCCGATCCGTGATGATCATTGCGGCGTAGGCTCCCAGCCTGACCGGCATCTAGAAGCTGGCGGTGTTGTTGACGGCGGTGTGCAGCAGCACGACAAGCCAGAGATTGCCCTTTGTGTAGGCGACGCATCAGCGTTTATCTGCCCTGCGGTCAAAGCAATGGCAGCGACTTCAACGCTCGTCATGGCCCAGCTTGCCCGTCTGTCCCGCATCGCGTTTCACGTCGCCAAAGATCGTGGTGATGTTTTCGGTCTCAAGCCGAATGCTGCGTACAACCCGCTTCATAGCATTGAAGAGCTTGAATGTAGCCATGAATTCCTCCGCTGGGTTCCGCAAACCCGGTAGTTGTGTGAGAATCAGCGCTGCAACTACTTCATGAATGGATGCTGTACCTTGAGGAACAGCCGCCACAGGCGCGGTGGTTTGTTGTGTGATGCTATCTGGGTCATCGTGCCCTTTTGTTTACTCACATCGTCAAGTCCAAACTCAAACAGGTGAGCTACGCTTATTTCGCACGATGGTTCGTGAGATCGGTCACGATCGCGCTGCTGCGCCATCGCCAGGCTGTCGTCAAGCGGTCCGCATGAAGTCTAGCAGGTCTGCATCACGTTGGTATGAAGGTCGCTCATTACGCGCAGACGGCAACCGCCCCGCCTGCGCGATCAGTACGGGTATGAACTATCTTCATACCTGTTTGCCTACAGGCTGTATGCTGGCAGATGTTGGGGTAGGGCATGCTGGCGTTCACCTACGCTAGCGCTCGTTGCGCTGTTGGCGCGGTCACACTGCTGCTGACATAAGACGCGATACTCCAATCAATAGAGTAGAGGAGATATGCAGTTATGACGATCCAACCATTCACTATCAACATTCCGCAAGCCACCCTCGACGATCTCCGCGATCGGCTGGCCCGCACACGTTGGGCAGATGCTGCCGAAAGTGCGGGCTGGAGCATGGGCACGGATCTCGGCTATTTGAAGGAGCTGGTGGACTATTGGCAGACCAAGTACGACTGGCGCAAGCACGAGGCGGAACTGAATCGATTCAACCAGTTCAAAGCTGACGTCGATGGCGTCACCATCCACTTCATCCACGAGCGTGGGGTGGGGCCGCACTCGACACCAATCATCCTGACTCATGGCTGGCCCGACTCCTTCTACCGTTTCCACAAGATCATCCCGCTGTTGACTGACCCAGAGCGCCACGGCGGCAAGGCGGAAGATTCTTTCGACGTGATCATACCCTCCCTCCCTGGCTTCGGTTTCTCGGAG
>JACMIM010000246.1 GCA_014381165.1 Roseiflexaceae bacterium | reverse complement strand
GTTATTTCCTTGCCCGCCGCAGGCGAAATGAACGCGCTTGGGCAACTGCGTAACTCCTAATACAGATAGATTTCTGGTTGGTGGCTTGGCGCGAAATGCCAGACCGCCAACCAACAGAGATGATAGTATTGAGACCTATGTTACAGCCAAATAAGTATAGCATACGGCTGGCTAGCGTTGTGAGCTGGGCGCGGGATTCAGATTGTTGCCGCCCGCACCCCATGCGAGGGCGAAAGCCCACTGCTGGTATGCAAAACGCGCTGAACCGCGTATGACGCAGGTACACGCGCTTCAGCGCGTTTTGACGTATCAGACGCCGGATGTATCCGGTGGCCATGGTGGCGGCGCAAAACGTTATGCCACGCCCGCGAGATCGCGCCGGAGCACGCGCTGGCTTTCGCCGGTGCGGCGGAAGCCAAACCACTCATACAGGCGCTGGGCGGCGCGGTTCTCCTGCTGCGTATTCAGCGTCAGTGAATCGGCGTTGGACTGGCGCGCATAGCCCACGACCTCGGCCATCAGCCGGACGCCGATGCCCTGACCGCGTGCCGCCGGGTCGACGGCGATGCGAACAAGATGCATAAGCCGCCCGTTGAAATGGCCGGTGGCAAAGGCATAGCCTACCGGCAACCCGGCCTGCTCGGCGACCACGAAAAACGGCTGCTCGACGATGGCCGGCGCGATCACGCTTCCATCCTTGACCCACTGCGCATCAAAACTGAGCCGATCGAGCGCGAGGATAGCCCTCAGATCGGCTGGTTGAGCCTGGCGCACACGCACCTGGGCGTTACCGCTGTCAGGAACCGCATAGCCGATCTTTTCGTATACGACTACATCAGTGTGGTGCTGCCAGCCGCGATCGAGCAACAGCGGCTGAATCCAGGCGTCGGCACCAACATCGCCGGCGTAGAACAGACGCTGTACGCCCTGCCCGTGCAGCTGGTCGAACAGCTGTGACAACAGCGCGTCCACCCCCTCGCCAGTGGCCACGCCATCGGCCAGGGCCAGCGCGCGAACCCAGCTCGTGTCATCTACCGGCCAGCCTGCCACCGCCGCGCCCCACACATCGCCCCCGCGGAAAAGCAGGCAAGCCGGTGCGGTACCGATCAGCGCCGGCAGCTCCGCACTGGCAGTGCCAAGAAAGCGGTGTGCGCTCTCGCGTAGCAGCCGCGAGACAGCCGTAATATCATCGCTGACCGCAGGACGCGCGATGGCGTGGGTCAGATCTTGAGGGCGGCGAAAGAATGGCATAATAGAATAAGTATACACGATCGAGGACGGCCAAGATGCTGCTACTGGTGACGCTACTGTTTCTTTTCGTTGTGGCATTGTGCGCCCGTGATCTTGACCACGAGCTGCGTGCTCCGCTGATTGTGCCGCGCCACGGCGATCCTATCACAGGGCCGCTGGTGAGCGTGATCATCCCGGCGCGCGACGAGGCGGCGCGCATCGGTGCGTGCCTTGAAAGCCTGACCGAGCAGCGCTACCGCAGTTTCGAGGTGCTGGTGGTCGACGACCACTCGACGGATGGTACGGGCGCGATCGCGCGTGGCTTCGCCGAGCGATTGCCAGCGTTGCATGTGCTCGACGGCGCGGAGTTGCCCGCTGGCTGGGCCGGCAAGTGCTGGGCCTGCTGGCAGGCCGCGAGCTTGTCGCAAGGGGAGTGGCTGTTGTTTCTCGATGCAGATGTGGTTGCGCAGCCCGACCTGATCGGCGCGTTGGTGGCCAGGGCTGGACGCGCCCAGCTTGACGCGGTGACGCTCATGCCACTCCAGCGCTTTGGCTCGCTGGCCGAGCGACTGCTGATCCCAGCCTTCCAGACAATTATGTACAGCGTCTATCCGTTGCGCGAGGTCAGCGACCCGCAGCAGGCGGCGGCGTTCTTCAATGGCCAGGCCATTCTGATCCGGCGCGAAGTCTATGCCGAATCTGGTGGGCACGAGGCTGTGCGCGGGAGCGTGCTGGAGGACGCCGATTTCGGCGCGCTGGTGAAGGCTGCGGGGCATCGCATCCTGGCGGCGCACGCGCCCGATTTGCTCCATGTTCGGATGTACGACAGCTGGGCCAGCGTGAGCGAGGGGTTGGGCAAAAATGCGGTGGCTGGCTATCGCAGCGGCGGCTGGCGCAGCGGCTGGGCCGGCTTCAGGCAGTCATTGGTGGCGTATGGATGGCTGTACCTGGTGGCAGGCGGCGTGGCGCTCTGGCTCATCCAGGGCGCGCCCATCGGCCTGGCGATTTTGGCGCATGGCCTGGCGTTGCTGGCGATCACCATTGGCGTGACAGGGTGGCTGTTCCAGCGGCGCTACCGGGTTTCGCCGCTGCTGGCGCTGGGCTATCCGTTCGGTCTGGCGCTGTATTACGCGCTGGCTCTGCGCGGCCTGGTGCGGGTTCAAAGCGGGCGCGGCGTGGTCTGGAAGGGCCGCACCCTGAGTGGGCGCTAGGAATTTTTGCCACGAAGACACGAAGGCACGAAGAACTTACTTGTTTCTTCGTGCCTTCGTGTCTTCGTGGTAAGGTAGCTCTTAGCGCTTGCCGGTCTCGCGCAGATGCGCGTCCAGCCAGGCCAGTTCGGCTGCGGGCAGCGTGGGCAAGGGTGGAGGGCGGCGGTAGTCGATCCGTAGATCATAGCGGGCGCTCTGGTAGATTTGGCGCAGCGCCCGGTTGAGGTCGAGCACGACATCAGCATCGGGCCGACGCAGCGGGATCGGCACCGGCGGGATGGGCGTGCGCAGCGAGATCGGCCAGATTTCAAGGATCGGGCGGCGCTCGACCCGGCTGAGAAACACGAAGTATGGCTCGCTTGGCAGTTCGGCGGCCACTGGCGGGCGCGTGCCACCACGCAGCAGGTCGATCTCGACCAGGTGGGCGCTGCTGGCGAACATCTCCTGGCGCTTGCGGTCATAGGCCTCGAATGCGCCCGGCGCGAGCCGCTTGTTGACCGGCGAGAGCACCTCGATCGCCGTTACCAGTGTTTCATTACCGACCGTGCGAATCTCTATGCGGTGATAGGTGATCTCAACCTCGATCACGGCGGCGGCGGTCAGCGATGCTTCCAGCAGGGCCACGCTTGCCTCACCCGGCTCGCGCCACTCACGTAGATCGCGCTGTAGCACGGCGATGTCGGGCGCGACCACGCGCGAGGCAGCGATGTCGATCGCCTCGAAGGTTATGTACGGCGTCACGGCGGCCACATAATCTGGGCTAATCCTAGGCTGCAACTGGTCGCGAATCGCATGCATAATACTCGAATGCACATCTGGCCAAAGGCTTGGTGCCTCGAGGTAGGGATCCATACCAGGGAATGGTGATTCCATCGTCCGCCTCCGTTCGCGCAGCTGCTCCAAGAACATGATACCACGTCGCCGTGCTTTTGCGCCGCGTCCCCGGCGCTTCAGCACCGGGCTCGCGCTACGAAGCCCGCCTACGCAGGCTGCAACGCTGTTCAGCCCGCGTAGGTGGGCTTCGTACACCCAGCCAGCGGCTTCAGCCGCGCGGCTGTCGGCTGAAGCGCCAGGCCAATGGGTTGTGTGTTGTGCTGATTCTGGCCTGGTTCTTGCTTAGTTATTGTAGAGATTATCCCATCAGACCTGTGCTTCGGTGTGCGTTGGTGCGCTGTAAATACGGAAGGGAGCGCGTATGGAGCAGAAGCCGCAGTCGCTGGTTGCGCTGTTCGGCAGGCTGGCCGAGGCCGAGGCGGCGCTGCATGCGCTGCAAGAGGCTGGCGTGGCCTATGCTAATATCTCGATGGCCAGCCACGAGGTTGCCGCAGTCGAGCCATCGGTTGGCCATGCGGTGGCCGACGACGACGGCCTGGTCTGGTCGCTGGCGGTGCTGGTGGGTGAGCCATTACACACTAAGGCGCTCGGTGTATTGCGCGCCCAGCCCACCTTCGCGCTTGGCCAGCAACCGGCGGAGTTCGCCGGGCGCGATACGGTCGATCGCGGGCGAACCGCCTGGGGCCATTATGTATTCGAGCCGGTCGCGGCTTCAGGCTGGGTGGGCGAGGCGGCGGTCACCAGCGGCACCAGCGGCATTATCAGCAGCGGTGCCCTTTCTGAGCGTGCCAACGTTCAGGATTCGCCTTCGACTGACAAGGTGAAGGAGCAGCGCGGCTAGCCACGTTATCATGCGAAACGCGCCTCAGCGCGTTGAACTGCGCCAACGCGCTCGAGCGCGTTTTGGAATAGCAGACACCGAATTCATTTGCTGGCCGTGGCGGCGGCGTAACACATTACGCTCCACCACGCATGCCTGAGACATAACGCAACGTGGCCTCTGTTGATATGGTGGTTCGCAATGCACAAATTTTGATTGTGTTGCCGCACGGACGCGACTCGCATCCGTGCGTTCGTGCGTTTTGGAAGCAGAGAAAGAGCTATGACAGCGACGCAAGATGTGATAACGGAGGAGCTAGCAGCGGACGAGCAGCGGCCAACCCGTATTCCGCGTGCTACCTACCGGCTTCAGTTTAATAGCGGCTTCACCTTTGGCCAGGCCCGCGCGATCGTTGCGTACCTCGACGCGCTTGGCGTCAGCGATCTGTACGCCTCGCCGCTGTTTCGCGCCAGCCCGGACAGCACCCACGGCTATGATATCGCCAATCATAACCAGATCAACCCGGTGCTTGGCGGCGAAGCTGAATTCGATGCGCTTGCAGCCGAGCTAAACGCCCGCAACATGGGCCTGCTGCTCGACACTGTGCCCAACCACATGGGCATTGGCGAGCCGTCGAATGAGTGGTGGATGGACGTGCTGGAGAACGGCCCATCTTCGATCTATGCGCCCTACTTCGACATCGACTGGCAGCCAGTTACGCGCGAGCTGGAGAACAAGGTGCTGCTGCCAATTCTTGGCCAGCAGTTTGGCCGTGTGTTGGAGCAGGGCGAGCTGCGCTTGACCTATGAACATGGCATGTTTTTTCTCGATTACTACGACCACCGCCTGCCGGTCAACCCGCGCAGCTACCGGTTGATCCTACAGCATGAGCTGGAGGCGCTGCGTACACAGCTCGACGAGGCCACGCCCGACTTGCTGGAGTACGAAAGCATTCTGACCGGCCTGAGCAACCTGCCAATGCGTACCGAGACCGAGCCAGCGCGCGTGGCCGAGCGCAACCGCGAAAAAGAGATTCTGAAGCGTCGCCTCGACACGCTCGCCAGCGGCTCCGAGCCGGTACAAGCCGCGATCGCCGAGGCTGTGCGGCAGATCAATGGCACGCCCGGCCAGCCGCGCAGCTTCGACCTGCTCGAACAGTTGGTAGACTGGCAGGCCTACCGCCTGACCTACTGGCGGGTCGCCGCCGAGGAGATTAACTACCGGCGCTTCTTCGATGTGAACGACCTGGCGGCTATTCGCATGGAGCGCGAGGACGTGTTTTTGGCCACGCACAAGCTGCTCATGCAGCTGTTCGCTCAGGGCAAGCTGTCCGGCATTCGCCTTGACCACACCGACGGGCTGTACGACCCGGCCGGCTACTTCGCGCGGCTCCAGCAAGCCTTTGCCGAAGCCAATAGCGAAATTCAGAATCCAGCCCTCAGCCCTCAGCCCTCAGCCCTCAGCCCTCAGCCCTCGGCCCTTCCCGCTCGCCCGCTCTACCTGCTGACCGAGAAAATCCTGGCGCGCGGCGAACCCATCCCACCCGAGTGGGCGATCTATGGCACGACCGGCTACGATTTTCTCAACGCCGCCAACAGCGTGTTCGTGGACACTGCGGCCGAGCGGCGCTTCAGCGAGATTTACAGTGATTTCGTTGGCCGGCGGATGGATTTCGACGAGCTGACCTACCAGACCCGCCGCCAGATCATGCGGGTTTCGCTGGCCAGCGAACTGCTGGTGCTGGCCACTGCGCTGAACCGCGTGGCTGAACGCACCCGCTACTACCGCGATTTTACGCTGAACTCGCTGCGTGAGGCCCTGCGCGAGGTGATCGCCTGCTTTCCGGTCTACCGCACCTACACCGTCGCCGCCAGCGACACCGTCGGCGAGCGCGATCGCCAGGTGATCGAGCAAACCGTGGCGCGCTCCCGCCGCCGCAACCCGGCCGCCGAGCCGTCGATCTATGAGTTCATTCGCGATGTGCTGTTGCTGCGCTACCCTGATCACGCCGGCGAAGCCGACCGCGCCGAGCAACGCGAGTTCGTGATGCGCTTTCAGCAGCTGACTGGGCCGGTGATGGCCAAGGGCCTGGAGGACACGGCCTTCTATATCTATAACCGGCTGATCTCACTGAACGAGGTCGGCGGCGAGCCGCGCCACTTCGGCGGCTCGGTCGCCGCATTTCACCGCCAGAATAGCGAGCGACTGCGCGATTGGCCACACGCCATGCTGTGCAGCTCGACCCACGATACCAAGCGTAGCGAGGACGTGCGCGCCCGCATCAATCTGCTTTCCGAAGTGCCCGAGCAGTGGCGCACGCTACTGACCAGGCTGGCCCGCCTGAACCAGCGCAAAAAAACTGAGATCGAGGGGGTGCGCGCGCCGGACCGCAACGACGAATACCTGCTGTACCAGACCGTGCTTGGCACGCTGCCGCTGGACACGCCCCATGGCGCGGCGCTCGACGAGTATGTGGCGCGCATTCAGGCCTACATGGCCAAGGCCATCCGCGAGGCCAAAGTTCACACCAGCTGGCTCAACCAGAACACCCAGTACAATGAAGCGACCGC
>JACMIM010000245.1 GCA_014381165.1 Roseiflexaceae bacterium | reverse complement strand
TTGCTCGCGGTGGGTCTGGTGGCCGGCGGCGGCGTGGGCTGGCTGCTCGATCGGGTGCGCAGCGGCACTGCGCCGCTGCTTTCGCTGCGCTCGCTGACTGCGATCATCGCCTTCGATCTGGTGCTGTCGCTCTTGATCGCCGTGATCGCCGTGCTGATCGGCCAGGCAGTTGTGGCCTACGAAATTTTCACGGGCAAGACGCTGCCGCGCGGTGGGCTAGCCCGCTACTGGCGCAACGCGCTGCTGCTGGCTGCTGCGATCAGCTTGCTGATTGGTGTCGGCGTGAATCTGCCACTTGCTCCAGCCTATTTGCTGGTCGCGCTGGCGCTGCTGGTGACGGCCTGCTACGCGCTGTTCTGCTGGCGGGCCTTTGTCGATCGTGAGCAGGGTATCGCACGGCTACGCCCATTTGTCGGCAGCCAGCGCCTGTACGACTACGCGCTAGATGTGCAGCCACTGCCGCCGAATGCGGTTGCCGCGCCATTTCAAGCCCTGTGTGATGAAGCATTGAACGCGCGCGTGGCCTACCTGATCCCGCTGGGCGCGCTGGCGGCGCTCGCACCGCCACCACTGGCCTATGGGGCCGCCGCAGCGCCAGCCAACCTTGGCGAGTTGACGCCACTGCTGCACGCCGGGCCGCAGCAGCTATTCCAGCCAATCGACCCTGGGCGGTACAATGGCGCAGGCTGGGCCGTGCCGCTCTGGAGCGAGCGCGGCCTGATCGGCGCGCTGCTGATTGGCGAAAAGCGCGACGGTGGGCTGTACACGCAGGAGCAGTTCGAAACCGCCCGCGCTGGTGCCGAGCGGCTGCTGGACAGCGAGGCCAGTGCCGAGCTTGCCCGTCGCTTGGTCGCGCTTCAGCGCCAGCGCCTGGCCGAAAGCCAGATTCTCGACCGGCGCACTAGGCGCGTGCTCCACGATGATGTGCTGCCGAAGATTCATACCGCGTTGTTACAACTGGCCGATGGCAAGCTGCAATCCGAATTGGCCGAAGTTCACCACGATATCTCAAACTTGCTGCGGGCGCTGCCGCCAACCGCCGAGCCAGAGCTGGTCAAGCTGGGGCTTGCCGGCGCACTGCGTCAGCTGATCGATGGCGAACTGCGCGGCTCGTTCGACCAGATTCAGTGGCAGATCGCGCCTGAGGCTGCTAGCGCAGCCGCCCAGCTGACCCCGCTGAACGCCGAGGTTGTCTTCTACGCTGCTCGTGAGCTGTTGCGCAATGCGGCCCGCCACGCGCGCGGCGGCGATCCTGCCCGTCGGCTTGCGCTTCAACTCCACCTGACCCGGCGTGTCCAATCCGCTGGCGGGGCGGCCTCGCTCTGCCTGGCTGTAGTCGACGATGGCGTCGGCCCGCGTGCGGCGGCCAGCACAAGTGGCAGCGGTCAGGGCCTGATGCTGCACGGCACACTGCTGGCCGTAATCGGTGGCACACTCAACAGCGAGCCGCGCCCTAGCGGCGGCGCGCGCTACAGCATCGAACTGCCCTGCGGTTAGCAACAGCGCAACAAGCGCCCTACACGCTTCGTCTACATCGATATGACGTATTGTTGTGCAGCAACGACGATTCGTTGCCCGCTCACCGACCCGGCGCTTCAGCGCCGGGCTAATGAGGGGTAGAAAGTTCCGATATAGGAGCCAGCTATGACCGATCGCCCAACATTGGAGCGACAAATCCAGGAAGCTCGCCGCGTGATCGGCCAGCTCGACCGCGAGCTGCGCCAGTTGCGCGATTGGCTCACCACCAATGAGCGCGCCGTAAGCAGCCAAGCTGCGCCGCTTCGCCAGATCACCGAGGACGGCATTGCGCGGGCGCGCACCGATGTGGCCGTGCGCGATCAGGAGTTGCAGCAGCAGCGCGACGTGCTCGTGGGCCACGAGCGCCAGCTTGGGTTGATCACTGAGATCGAGCGCAAAGAGCGCGAGATCGACAACTTCGAGCGCGAGCGCGCCCGCATCACGGCCCTGATCGACCGCTACCAAATCGAACTCAGCCAGCTGCGCAGCTCCTATGCTGCATTTGGCCGCACCGCCGTGACCATCCCACCATGCGAACTCGTGCTGCCCTCGAATGTGCGCCTGCCACTCGACCCGGCGCATGGCGATCTCACAATCGGTTGGGCCGACGTGGGCGCGCAACGCAAGCCCGAGATCGATACCACAGCATTCGGCGGCGGCTCGATGGGCGTCAGTCGCAGCCACGCCGTGCTACGCCTGCGCGAGAGCCAGTGGGAGATCGAGGATCTGAGCAGCACCAATGGCACGTTTCTCAACGACACGCAGATCGCGCCGCGCATGCCAACCATGCTGATGGATAAAACCACCATCCGCGTCGGCAACCTCCAGCTGTTCTTTCGCTATATCCTGCAAACAACCCGATTGTAGGGCACAACACGCGGTCGGGGCACGATATACCGTGCCCCGACCGCGTATCGTACCCCGACTGCGTATCGTGCTCCTACCGCCGTCCGTATGCCAGCCGCAGTGTCGCCGCCAAGATTCCCAGCGACGCCACCGTCCACAGCACGGCCCAAATCAGGCTTGGAACACCGGTCGCTTGCGCCATGATCGCCGCGTCGGTGGTCACGGTGCTACGGGCTGACAAGAATACCAGGCTAAACAGGCTGTTCACGCCATCCAGCATCAGCTGAACGCCCAGGATAAGCAGCAGCCACTCGGCCCACTGCACCCGCAGCCGCTGCCCGGCCAGCACCAGCGCCGAGGCCAGTACCAGCCCACTCAACACGCCAAATAGATTACGCACAAACAGCAGGCACAATACGCCCAACGCGATGCCGAGCCAGTACAGCACGCGCCGCGCTGGCATGCGCCTGGCCGCTAGCAGCACCAGCAGCCCGCCAAACAAGGCGCTGCCAATGTAGCCCGCGCTGCTGACCACCCAGCGCAGCCCGCCCGCCGACCAGGCCACGCCCGATAGATCGGGGTTGACGACAAAGCGGTTGAAACTGCCGCCTGTGATGATCGCCGCCAGGCCATGGCTGATCTCGTGAATAAACGTGCCGAACAGTTGAAACGGATAGAACACCCAACCAAACAACGGCACATGCCAAAGCACGAGAATCGCCACGGCGACGCCAATCACGCTGAGTAGCTCACGCCGTTTATCCATCCCTGATGCTTGCATTGCCTGCTCCTTCTCACCCACCTCGCCTACGCTTGCTGATGCGACGAACTGCGGCCCCAGCTTGTTGCGCTAGATGCGGTCAAGCACTCAGGTGCTGCCCAACACGCACGCAGCCGGTGGAAACGCCCTGCCACATGGGCTATAACAAGCCACGTAAGGACACACCGAACCGTCACCACGAAGATACGAAGTTCATGCATCTGCCTCTTTTCGGCCTTCGTGTCTTCGTGTCTTCGTGGTTATTTGAGTGGATTCGTTCCAGCACAACGAGAATTCTATGAACACACCGCTCCAATCGCCGTTCCGCGCGCTCACCCTTGCGCTGCTGCTTGGCGTCGTCGCCGACCTACTGTTGTTTGGCCGCTGGCTTGGTGTCTCGGCCCCACTATTCGTCGCGCTTGGCCTGGTGGCGCTGGGCTGGCTCAGTGCGCGCGAAGGTCGCCCGCCTTCGCGCGTTGCGATTGCGGCCAGCGCGGGCGCGCTGCTGTTCGCCAGCATGCTGGCCCTGCGCGATGCGCCGACCCTGGTTGTTCTTAACAGCTTGGCCGTGCTCACGCTGCTGCTGCTGCTGGTCGTGCATTTTCGTGGCGTGGCCGACCACCGGTTCGCAGACTGGCTGGGCCGCCTGATCTATACCAGCGTAATGATCGGCCTGCTGCCGTTTACGCTGGTGTTCCAATGCCTGGGCGCGCTGCCAGTTGGCCAGATCAAGCTGGGCCGGAGCGCGCCGGTGCTGCGCGGCCTGGCGCTGGCCACTCCCGTGCTCGTGTGCTTCGGCGCGTTACTGGTCGCCGCCGACAGCGTGTTCGCCAGCTATGTCGGCCAGCTGTTCAGCTTTCGGCTGCCACTGGATGCAAACACGGTTGTTCGTCACATGTTTATGATCGGCTTTGCCGCATTTATCTGCGCCGGAGGCCTGGTTGGCGCGCTGTCTGCCGCCGCGCCCACGCTGCCCGCCGAGGGCGATACCCAGCGCCTGCACGCCGAGAGGCTGGCCTGGCGTCCGATCGGCGCGGTCGAGGCGCTATCGGTGCTGATCGCGGTCAATGCGCTGTTTGGTGCATTCGTGGCCATCCAGGGCACCTATTTGTTTGGTGGGCTGGATACGCTGGCCCGTACCGGCCTGAGCTTCGCCGAGTATGCGCGGCGCGGCTTCTTTGAACTGGTGACGGTCGCCTGCCTGGCGCTGGCCCTGTTGCTGGCGTTGGCCCTGCTGACCGACCGCAGCACGGCGATTAAACGCCGGCGCTTCACCGCCGCTAGTGCGCTTGTGGTTGTCCTGGTGTTAGCAATGCTCGCCTCGGCCTTTCAGCGCATGTGGCTGTACGAGGCGGCCTATGGCTTTACCGAGTTACGCGTGTACACGCACACGTTTATGGTCTGGCTAGCGGTGCTGCTCACGTTGTTTCTGTTTACTCTGGCGCGGGCGCGTCTGCGGCTGTTTGCGATCGGTGGTATAGCGTCGGCACTGCTGTATCTGCTGGTGCTGAACCTGGTCAACCCGCAGGCGCTAATCGTTCAGGCCAACGCGGCGCGCTACGCGGCTAGCGGCGATCTTGATGCCGTATACCTCAGCACGCTTTCCGCCGACGCAGCGCCGGCGATTGTCGCGCACATGCCCGCCTTCGACCAACCTGCACAAGCTACGCTGGATGCAGCGATACGCGACCAGAGCGCCACGATCGGCGCGGCGTTATCCGAACAGGGTTGGCCCGCCTGGACGTGGGCGCGCGCCCAGGCCGCCCGCGCCGCAACACAGCTGCCGGAAGTTAATCCCTGATCTGCAATCTACACGCCGTGTCCATCCGTAGGGTAGAGTGTTGAAACGTGGCGGGTGAGGACAACCTGGGAGATTGCATGTTCGATCGGGTGCTGCGCGTCCCGAAGGAGCGCTTGCTCATACCGCTGGCCACTGGTCCGTTGCGCAATCTCGATCCTACCCTTGTGACAGTCGCTGCCGCACTGATTGGCGTTGCGGCGGCGGCAGCGGCCTGGCAGCAACAGGCTGCTGCGGCGGTATTCCTGTGGGCACTCAATCGGCTGCTCGATGGCCTCGACGGCACGTTGGCTCGACATAATAACCGCCAGAGCGATCTTGGCGGCTATCTCGATATTGTGCTGGATACCCTTATCTATGCGATCGTGCCGATTGGCTTGGCGCTGGGCGTGCATACGGTCGGCGGCTATCTCGCGCTGGCCCTGCTGCTGGCCAGCTTCTATATCAATGCTTCATCGTGGATGTATTTGGCCGCCCTGCTGGAAAAGCGCAGCCAGGGCGCGCAGGCGAATGGCGAGTTGACCACCATCACCATGCCTGGCGGCCTGATCGAGGGCGCGGAAACGATTGTGTTCTTCACACTCTTTTTGCTGCTGCCCAGTTGGCTGGTGCCGCTGTTCAGCCTGATGGCCCTGCTTGTCATCGTTACAACGTGCCAGCGTATCGTCTGGGCAATCAAACATTTATAAATTGCAGCTTCGCTGGGTAATCTGCAATCCACAATCCGCGATACTTCATGAATGATGCTGTACCTTCCACACCGCCCACACCGCCTACTTGGCTTGCTCGCAACTGGCAAAAGCTGCTGGCGGCGCTGATCTGGGCGGCATTGATCGGCAGCTTCGCGCTGTATGCGGCGATCAGTGGGCGTTCAGCATTACAGATTTTGCAGGACGGCGTGGCCTTGCTACGCACTCCGCTCGGCCCTGTGCTATATGTGTTCATTTATATGCTGCGCCCGCTCGCGCTGTTCTCGGCAACGGTGCTTACGCTGCTGGGCGGCGCGATCTGGGGGCCGCTGCTTGGCACGCTTTACACCATCATCGGCGCAAACCTTTCGGCCACGGTTGCCTATGTGTTTGGCCGTCTGCTGGGCCAGGGTGTCCTGCCAGAGGGCCAATCCGCAGGCGTAATCGGGCGCTACGCCGAGCGCATGCGCGCCAATGCCTTCTCGACCGTGCTGGTCATGCGGCTGATCTTTCTGCCATACGATCTGGTCAACTACCTGGCTGGCTTTCTGCGCGTCGCCTACCAGCCGTTCATCCTGGCCACTATCATCGGCTCGCTGCCGGGCACGCTGACGTTTGTGCTGGCCGGGTCGTCGGTCGATATCGACGATATTTTTGCCGGGCGCGTGAGTCCGTCACTGTTCAATCCATGGGCTTTAGCAGCGTCGGCGGCACTATTCGTCGCCGGTCTGGCGTTTGCGCGCCTGCTCAAACGCCGTGATGCTAGCTGAAAAGAATATATAATCAAGCTATGAAGAATATCTCCAACGGTCATTTTGAAACAATCGTGATTGGTGCGGGTTCGGGCGGTCTGACGGTTGCGATCGGCCTGGCCAACCTTGGCCGCGAGGTCGCGCTGGTGGAAGCTCGCCACGTCGGCGGCGATTGCACCAATGTCGGCTGCATTCCCTCCAAAACGCTTATTCACCAGGCCCGCAGCGGCGTCGGCGGCGCACAGGCCCTGGCCGAAACCCAGCACAAACGTAATCATCTGCGCGACGAAGAAACCAGCAGTGTTGGCGCGACCAAACACCTGACACTTATTCACGGCTGGGCGCGCTTTCTGGCCCCGCGTCGCCTAGAGGTGCAGGCCGAAGATGGCGCACGCCAGCTGCTGACTGCCGACAGCATTGTGGTTGCCACCGGCTCGCGCCCACGCATGGTCGATATCCCCGGCCTGCCAGCCGAGCGCATGCTGACCAACGAAACCGTCTTCGAGCTAGTGCAGCCGCCCCGTCATCTGGCGATCATCGGCTCTGGTGTGATCGCGATGGAGCTGGCCTTCGCTTTTCAGCGCCTGGGCAGCCAGGTTTCGCTGGTGACACGCAGCTCGCGCGTGCTCGAACAGGCTATCCCAGAAGCATCTGAGGCGTTGGCGGCTTCGCTTGCCGAGCGCGGCATCGCGGTGCATACGCGCGCTACACCAGATCGCTACGATCAGGTCGGCGCGACGCTGCACATTCAGTCGAACCAGGGGCTGTTGGCGATGGCGGGCGTGGATTACGTGTTGTTAGCTGTGGGCCGTGAGCGTCACATCGATCAGTCGTTGACGCAAACTGGGGCGCGCTGGAGTGAGCAGGGGATCGAGACCGACAGCTACGGCAAGACGACAGCGGACGGCGTGTATGCGATCGGCGATGTCACGCGCACATCCACCTACACCCATTCGGCTAACGCCCAGGGCCGGCGCGTGGTGCAACGAATCGCCTTTCCGCTACTGCCGGCGTTTGGCCGTGAGCCGCTGTTTCCAAATGCCACCTTCAGCGAGCCAGAGGTTGCCCAGGTTGGCATGATGCCTGACGCGATCGCGCGCCAGTATCACCCTCAGCTCATCCAGCGCATTCGGGTCGAGTTCAAAGACATCGACCGCGGCTATACCGACGGCGTTCGCCATGGCTTTATCATCATCGATGCAGTGCGCCTGACCGGACGAATTCTCGGTGCTACTGTGGTTGGCCCGCATGCATCCGAGCTGATTTCATTCTTCAACCTTGCGATTTCCGAGCGCATCTCGCTGTATCGCATCTACCGCTTGGTGTTTCCGTACCCAACTTACAGCAGTGGAATCGCAAAAGTCGCCGACACCTGGATGCGCACGACCTTGCCAAACATCGTCGGCGAACTCAAAGCGTATCTGCGCTACCGCCTGGCTCGCCCGCTGCCTGAGCAAAGCGCAGGCTAACCTAGTAACGGCGAAGCATTTGCCCACCTAGATCGGCACAATGTTGCCTCAGCACGGTTGTTATGAAGCGGTCTAGG
The DNA here is from genome assembly GCA_014381165.1 of Roseiflexaceae bacterium. Taxonomy (GTDB): domain Bacteria; phylum Chloroflexota; class Chloroflexia; order Chloroflexales; family Roseiflexaceae; genus JACMIM01. Next base: position 5,403 of record JACMIM010000245.1, on the reverse strand, counting down.
GCCGCTTGCCAGCCGCACATGCTTCGCCGGCGGGGAGCGCCAAAGCGGTCTAGGGCCGCTTGCCAGCCGCACATGCTTCGCCCCTACTCTAAATCCAATTTCTTAATAATCTTTCGGCTAAACTTGCCACTCTTGACCACAATGCGATCGAGGTACGCGCGCGTGGTGGTCGTCCGCTCGTGATGCAGCGCCTCCTGCACATCGGTCAGCGATTCGGCCTCCTCGCTGACCAGCGCTGCGAAGGTGTGGCGGGTCTGCTGAAGGTGAACTTCGCCAAGTCCCGCTGCCTCGGCATAGTGTTTGAGGTTTTTGACGAAGCCATGCGAACTCAGCGTGGCATTTTCTTTGCGCGGGCCTGCCGCACGATCGTGCGCGAGCCACAGCGGCGTATCGCCATCAAGCGGCAGTGTACGGCCCGAGGCCTCGATATAGGCTTGCAGGGCTGTTACAAGTTGCGGCGCATCGATGCCGACTGTTTTGCGCGCCCCGCCATTCATCGCGACATTCAATACCAGGCCATCCTGGGCAAGCTGAACATCGGCCCCACGCAGCTGAATGATCTCGCGCCGCCGCAGCCCGGTGGTCATATACATCAGCATCAATGCGTAGTCGCGCTTGGCGATCAGCTTGCCAGTTGCCGCTTGCTCACGAATATGCGCGAGCAGCGCTTTGGTTTGCTCGGTTGTCCAGGGCTGTGTTTTTGGCGAACTGTAGGGCGCATCGCGGCGCGGGCGCGCCAGATCGACCGGGTTGATCGGGATGCTTTCGGCAAGCTGCGGGTGCTGCTGCATCCATTTATAGAACGACGACAAGCGGCTGATATGACCATACACCGTCTCACTCGCAAGGTCGCGCTCGATCATGCGCCGCTGCCAATTCAGCACATCGTGCGACGTAACCATTGCTGGCGATTTGCGCGTGCTTTCGAAAAAATCGCGCACCATGCGCAGCTTATCGCGCAAAATATCGTCGCGCCGTGGCGAGGAAAGCGACGTCGTGGCCGACGCCCACAAGTCGAGCGCGGCAAACACAGCCTCCTCGTTGTAGGGCTGCGCAGTCAGAAACGAATCGGCGTTAGGAAGCAGATTATTCATGCCACAAGTATAGCATGGCGCGCAACATCAGTAATGGTCACACAACCCACAAGCATTGTGTGCTGGAGATATGGCGATGCACAGCGTTGGTCTTCGCGCCTACGTGGTTATTGTCCGACGCTACGTTGTTTTGTCAGGTCGCGAATAGCTCAGTCGAAGGGACTGTGCTGGCGATCTGGCGATGCACAGCGCTGTCGACCGGCCAATTCAGGTGGTCGAAGGCCAGAAAGACTGCTCCAACCGCTGGCTCGAAGCGCGACTGCATTGGGATTGCACCAGGAGCGTGTGCTTGCACACACGCTGTAATCGTATCGGCCAGGAGTGGGCAGGGATGGCGCAATACGCCACCGGCAAACACCAAGGCAAATGGTTCCGTCAGAATGCCAACTTTACGCGCCGCCGCAAGCGCATAGTCGCCAAGTGCCTGACCATTCTGTATCACCAGTGCCCGCGCGAGACTATCACCAGCCAGGGCCTCGTCGAGCAGCACACGCGCCAAGTGTTTGACATAATGCAACCCCGATGCGTTGCGCGCCGACTGCTGGTACACGAGCGCCTCGACGCTCGGCAGTCCACAGACATCTAGCGTTCGCTGGGTCAGCGTGGTCGGCGGGTCGATGCCAAGCTCGGCGCGAACGACCACGCGCAGAACCTCGCGCCCGAGGTACTCTGCGCCATTGACCTCTTGCCAAAAACTGCTGTGCCATGTCTGGCCATCGCCGGCGCGTGCGCCTGTGGCGATGCCGGTACCGCAGACCACCGCTACCGCCGGGCCATTGGGCGCGCCTGCCCGTAGTGCGCCCAATGCGTCATTCACCACGATCTGTTGCCGCCCAAGGCCGCGTTCGCGCAGGTGCTCGTGGATCAGTGCAAAGTCCTCCGGCCAGTCTGCACCGGCCATGCTGAACGCGCCAACCTCTAGTTGGTCTGCTCGCAGCCCTGCGGTCGCCAGCGCGTCGCCGACGGCTCGCTCGATCTCGGCAAAGGCCGCTGCTGGCGAGCGGTAGATGTCGCCGCAGCCGCCGCGCCCCGCGCCCCTAATGCGCCCGGCGCGATCCGCCACCAAGGCAATCGTCTTGGTGTTGCCAGCATCGACGCCCAGAACAAAGCTCACCTGGTCTAAGCTGAAGTTCATTTGAGTAGCCGCTCCGGCAAGTGTGCTTGGTGGGCAGCGGCCAGCGCATCATACAGCAGCGTCGCTTTGGGCAGATCAAGCACAAGCGGGTTGCTGGCCAACGCGCGGATGCCATCGGTGCGTGTGCCCTGCCAGGCTGCATCGGCCGCCAGCGCCTGGTAGTGGCCAAGCTGCTCGACCAGGCCGGCCACATGCACGGGCAGGCCTGGCTGAACTAGTGGTGTCGCGCCACGGCGATCGACCAAACACGGCACTTCGACCACTCGCTCGGCGGCGAAATTGGGGATCGCGCCCTGGTTTGGCACATTGCACGGAAACACGCGGCCCTCGTCGTTCACCAGCGCCGCCAGCACATCGACCGCCAGCTCCAGCTCCATGATGCCGCCCCGCGATTTGGCCGGGTCGAGATGTGGATGCTCGGCTTCGGCCTGCTGCGCGTAATGGGCATAGTAGCTTGGCACCTCGCTCAGAATGACCTCGGAGCGACTGCGTGGAGCGTTCTGTAGTTCGGCCAGCAGCTCATCGCGAAAGTAGTAGTACTGAAAATAGTCAGCCGGTAAGTGGCCCATCATGACAGCCAGCTCGACCATACGCTGCTGGGTGCGGCCAATCTGCGGGTTGCCAATCACCCGCTCGGCGGCGGCGCGAATCAGCGGCATGACATCCTGGCCGTCGTACAGATGGCGGACACTCCAGCAGGCGTGGTTGAGGCCAATCATCACGGCGTCGAGCTTGGCGGGGTCGAGGCCGCAGGTGCTGATTACAGTACGCGGGAAATAGATTGGCCCCTCACACAAACTAATCGTGCGGATGCTGCTATGCCGCGTAATCGCATCGCTAATGATGTTGATCGGGTTGGTGTAGTTGATCAGCCAGGCCTGCGGGCAGATGTGCTCCATTTCGGCCACAACCTGCTTGAGCACATTGATCGCACGCAGCGCCATGAAGAAACCGCCTGGCCCTTGGGTTTCCTGGCCAATCACGCCGTGCGCAAGCGGGATATGCTCATCGAAACGGCGGGCCTCGAAGCCACCAGGGCGAAACGATGACAGCACCGCATCGGCACCATGCAGCGCGGCCCGCCGGTCAGTGGTAGCGCGTAAGCGAATGTCTGCGCCCTCGGCTTCGACGATACGCTGGCCAACCCGCCGCACAAGTTCCAGCTGCTCGGCATGCACATCGACCAGCACGATCTCGCTGCCAGCGTACTGCGCGGCGTGGCGCACAAACGAGGCAAGCGTGCCAGGGCCGCGGGTTGCGCCGCCGCCAAGATACACGATTTTTATTCCAGCCATTGGTAGCTCCTTTTAGCTAGGTGATGATGCCGTGTGGTGTTCCAGCCGCAGGCGGTAGCGGTCGCCACGGTAGGCCGAGCGAACGAACTCGATCGGCTGCCCATCGTTCAGCACAGTCAGCTGTTCGGTGATCAGCAGGGCCGCAGGCAGGGGCAGCTGAAGCAACGCAGCCTGCTGCTCGTCGGCCAGCGCAGTCTCCACCGCTGTTGTGCTGCGAGCGAGTTGAAGACCGTAGAAGCCGCGCAGTATGCCAAACAACGAGTGCTGTTCAAGATCGTGATCCAGCAAGCCAGGGCAGCGCGCATGCGGCAAGAAACTAATCTGGATAGCCATTGGCTGGCCAGCGGCACTGCGCAGCCGGCGTAGGCTGACCAGCGGCGCGCCGACTGCCAGCTCCAGCACCTGGGCCATACTGGTCGAGGCACCAACAAGCTCGGCGGCCAGCAGTCTGGTGGAAGCGTGCATACCGCGCTGCGCCATATCCTCACTGAAGCCTACCAGCGGGTGCGCCTCGGCGTCCTGCTTTGGTGCAGCCACATACAGCCCCTTGCCAGGAATGGCGTAGATCACGCCCTCGGCGAGCAGATCGTCGATCGCCCGCCGAACGGTCATGTGGCTGGCCTGATACTGTTCACACAGCGTGCGCTGCGATGGCAGTTGATCGCCAGCCGCTAGCTCGCCGCCCACGATTTTGGCCATGAGCTGCGCCTGAATATGCTGGTAAACCGGCAGCTTCTGCTGCACAAGCACACTCCTATTTTACATAAAGCTATAATTCTACGTATTCATAGCGTGGTGACGACTTTCTGGATGTAGCGAAAGCCTGCGGGAATGCCACGCTCACGGGCAAGCGCCTCGGCAAACAGCTGCGCCGGGATGCTGTCGTACAGCGTCGCCAGCATCTCGTCGCCAGCATGCGCATGCGGCGGGGCGGCAGGCCTGCGGGTGTGGCCGCGCTCGACCACCAGCACGCGCGCGCCATAGCCACTGAGTTGCTCGGCCAGTGCCTGCGCCGAACCTGCCCCGACCCCTGGCGCGCTGAAGATAACCACCCCACTACGATCGTCAATGCTCTCGATAAAGCCATGGCGGAACGCCCCGATCGTCGCGCTAAAGGTCGGGATTTTCGTCCACTCGCCAAGCATCATGGCCGCGTGGCGGGCGGTGATCGCATGCGGGCCGTGACCGACACACAATAGGTGCGCTGCCGGCGCAAGCACGTCGAACCAGATAGCCGTGTTCGCCTCCGCCTGAGCAATCTGCTGATCGAGTTCGTGAGCCAGTGCGCTGAGCACAGCGTGTTCCGTCCCATCAGTTTGGCCGCTGTAGCGCCGCACCAACAGCCAGAGCAGCGCGATCGCATTCATGTAGGTGCGCGTGGCAACCAGTTGCTCTTTGTCGGCGAACGTCGGCAGCACCAGCTGCGCATGCTGGCCGAGCGGGCTGGCCGGCTCGTTGGTCACGCCGATCAGGCGAACGCCGGGGCCGCGCAGTTCCACTGTTGGCAGAACCTCGGCGCTGGCCCCCGACTGCGAAACGAACACAAGATCGCCAACAGCTTCCAGCAGCACGCGGCTGTAGAACACCAATTCGCTGGCCTCGACCGCGCGGGCGGGCACACCACGTTGGTGCAGCGCGAGCGTGGCGATCGCCGCCGCATGAAAAGAAGCACCCATGCCGGTGAGCAGCGGCGCGACGCCGGGCGTGATCTGGGCCAGCAGCGCGGCGGCCGCGCCGCCCTGGTAGGCATCGGCCAAGGCCTGAAGCGCCTGCGGCTGGCTGCGAATATCTTCAGAGAAGATTGTCATAACGCTCCACTCGTTGATCTGGTATATACCAGTATAGGCGTACATGGCACGGCTGTCAATACAGACAGGGC
>JACMIM010000244.1 GCA_014381165.1 Roseiflexaceae bacterium | reverse complement strand
GCCATTGACATACAACTGGCGGGTTTCTATGCCGCCGACACTGGCTTGCCAAAGACTGCCCGATTGTGTCCAGCCAGTGATGGATTGACCGCCACTGATGATTGGAATCTCGCCGGTATAGGCCTGATAGGTCACCGTATAGCCATTATTACCCGAATCATTCTGGTCGAGGGCAAAGGTACTGGTTAATTGGTAAGTTCCACCACGCAGGTACACAACAATGTCGCCCGTCATACTGTTGTTGACGCTACGAACTTTATCGCGGGCACCGCCAAGCGAACAGGGTACGATGAGTGAACATGTTGTGCCAGCGCCGTCTGGTGCTGCATAGAACGTGTACTGGACAGCGGCTTGTGCGCGCGAAACGCCTTCGATAGGAGCGAGTGTTGCAAGAAACACGAACGCGAATGTCAAGAGCCGAAGAGTGACCAGTTTGCTTCTTTGCATGGTATAGCTCTTTCTACGTGGGCTGGTGTCCAGCCTCGTAACGTACCGGCGCAGAACCGCTGTCGCAGACCGTCTTGTTGAAAACCCAATAGGCGCATAAACGCGTTCAGATTGACAATGCAGCTACTCTTTTGTCGCACCCGTCAATGCCCCGCTAACGACAAAACGCTGCGAATACAAAAATACGAGCGCAACCGGCACGACCAGGAGTAGCCCCGCAAGCGCAACTTCGGCACGGCGAATCGGCAGATCGGTTGCGAAGGTCGGGCGCAAGGCCGACGTGCCGGTCATCAATACTTGTAAACCAACTGGCAGGTTGAACAAGCGGCTGTTGTTCAGCATGACATATGGCAAGAAGTAATTATTCCAGTTGGCTGTAAACGAGACAAACGTCAGCAACCCCAGCAGCGCTCGCGATAATGGCAGCCCAATGTTGGTAAATAACTGCCACTCATTGCAGCCATCAATCCGTGCCGCTGCGAGCAAATCATTCGGCAGGCTGGTCGCATAGTAAATGTAGGCCAGGTACACGCCAAATGGAAAGAAGGCGGCTGGGAGAATGACCGACCAGGGCGTGTTCGCCAGCCGCACATAGCTCAACTCAAGAAACAGGGGCAACACCAGCGCCGAACTCGGAATAATCATGGTAATCAGCGTAAGCCAGATCAGTGTGCGGCGGCCGGCGAAGCGCAATGTAGCTAGCCCATAGCCCGCCGGCAGTGTCACCGCCAAGCCCAGCAGCAGCGAGCCAAACGTGTAGAAAATCGAATTCAAGCCCCAGCGCAACACCACCCCGTCGCTAAAATCAGTCAGGTTCTTCCAGGCTTCACCCACACGGGCAAAGGAGCCAAACGCTAGGGGCATCCAATCGGTAAGCTGTGTGTTAGTCTTTGTGGGTGCCAGCAGGAGCCAGAGCAGCGGTAGACCAAAGAAGACCGCCAGTAGCAGCAGCAGCACAACGCGAATGGCTGCGCCTAGCGGGCCAAGTCCGTTGGTGCGCAGCCGACTGCCGCGCGGTCGGGCGGGCGCGGATGCGTGTGTTTTTGCAGCGTGTCGCATGGACGTTCCTTCATTGGCAGCGCTAGGCCTCAGCGGCGTCGACGCGAAAGATAGTCGTCGCCCGCAGCACGAGCAGCGCCCCAGCCAAGCCGATCAGCAACATCAGCAGTGATATCGCCGCAGATGCCCCGAAGTTCCCGAGGCCAAAGGCGAACTCATAGCCAAGCTGGTTGGGCGACCATGGCTGTGGAATCGGGGCTGCCCCGGCTGCGGCAATGAGCTGTGGCTCGGCAAATAGTTGCACATTGCCCGCAAAGGTCAGAATGAGCATATAGGCAACATACGGGCGGATCAGTGGCAGCTTGATGAACCAGGCCGACTGCCAGGCATTGCAGCCGTCCATGGTCGCCGCCTCCAACACCTCCTGCGAAATGCTGTTGAGTGCGCCATAGAAAATCGCGATCCAGCCGCCCGCACCTGCGAAGAAACCAAGCAGCGTAAAGAGGAGTGGCAAGCTTCGTGGCCGAATCACATCGCTGACAACTTCGTACCCCATGGCTTGGAGCAGGCTTTGGAATGGGCTGATGTTGGGATCGAATACAAAAATCGCCAGCAGTACCGCCGTCGGCCCTGCGACAGCCCCAGGCAAGAAATAGATTGTCCGCATGGCTGTGCCAAAACTGCCCTCGCGCATGTGCAATAGGAGCGCGATCACGACCACGCCAATCACGCCCACCGGCAGCGAAATCAGCAGGAACAGCGCGACATTCCGAAACACGCCCGCAAAGCGAAAATCAGTGTAGGCGGTGACATAATTTGCCAGCCCGGCCTGAAAAAACTGCGGCCGGCCTTCGGCGAATGTGGCAAAGCTAAGACAAAATGCGTAGATACCCGGGCCGATGCCAAATGCGAGCAACAGCAGTGCATAGGGCAGCACAAACAGGTGGCCCGCTTGAATGCGGGCGCGACCTCGCGCACGCGGCCGTGCTGCCGCAACTGTTTTCACCATGGAACGCCCTTCTGCGCGTTCAAAGTTCAGAACAATCTTCGCTCTGAACGCTGCACGCTGAACTACTGGTTGACGACCTGATAGCCTGCGGCCTCGGCCAGTGCGGTCAACTGCGTCTGGAACTCCGGCAACGCAGACTCAACTGTTTGGCCTTCGGTTAGCGCGCCGATAACCACGCTGGTGAACGTTGCGTCTTTTGCAAAGCGCACGTTTGCCCACTGTGGATCGATCAGGCCACTCGATGCTTTCAGCACAGGGAAGGGATCGCTGGCATACACTGGGTTGCTCGATACAGTCTTACTCCAGGTGTCGGCTGCGGGCAGATAGGCGGGAAGCGTTGGTGCCGTACCCTGATACTCATTCGCAGTGGTCAACCAGACAATTAAGTCGGCGGCGAGTTTGGGGTTCTGCGTGTGTCGCGACATTGTCCACGCCGCACCGCCCTGTGCCCCAGTATAGGCTTTGTCGTCGGCCTGCCATTTAAGCGGTGCTGCAACCGAGAGTTGACCCTTGGCCTCTTTGTAATAACTGCTGTCAGGTTTGCCGCCAAACACATACTCGCCATACCAGGAGGCAGCCGGCAGCATCAGCAGCTTATCATCATTCGCCAGTTCGGCAAAGGCCGGGTCGAACGGGCCAAGTTTGCTGATCGAACCATTGGCGATCAGCTTGTCGACCATTTGTGTGACCCGCACGCACTTCGCATCTGCGAGGTTGATCTTGACAGTATTGGCATCTTGAAGTTGATTGACCGGACACTGTCCTGCCCAGTAGTAGGTATTCAGCGCTTGCCCGTCGCCAAATGCACCAATCACATACCCCGGATGATCCTGCGCGACTTGCTCGCCAAGTGCGGTGTATTCCTCCCAGGTTGTTGGTACCGTGTAGCCAAATTGATCCATGAGCGGCTTGTTGTACCAAAGCACGACTTGCGCAAGGTCATTGCGCAGGCAGAACAGCTTACCATCGAACGTGCATGGCGCATTCGACCCTGGGGCAAACTGATCGAGAATCTCCTTCGAGACATATGGCGTCAGGTCGGCGGGGAAATTACGCGACGCATCGGCAACTTGGACGACAACCTCCGGCTCGGCAAACACCACATCTGGCCAGCCACTGCCAGTGTTGTTGAACAGAAGTACCTTGGCTGGAAACTGCGCGCGGTCAGCAATCTCGATAATAATCTTGTCCGCAACATCAGGGTGTGCTTCCTGATACAGCTTCACCGCTGCCTCACGCGTTGCGTCAACCCAAACCGTGATTGGTGCTGCGTCGTTAGCAATCGCAGAAGTTGCAGCGGCCTCGCCGCTACTTGCTGTGGCTGAGGTGGACGATGTGATTGGGGCAGTGCCACAAGCGGCGAGCAACATACCGAAGCTTATGAGCACTGTAGAAGACGCGGCGGCAACACGAGAGCATCTGGGGGGGTGCATAAGATCGACTCCTTTGTGCGAACTGTAGCTAGCTCCTTGAATGACAACGGCAAGCGAATCTGTGTAGCCGGTAGAAACGACCTCACCTCCTTGTGCCCAAACCAATATGTCACCTAGACAGAAGGTAAAACATTTGGTACTATATTCTATATACATCTGGTATGACAAGACGAACAATACCAGATCACCAATAGTTCGTCAAGTGGTATTCTTACAGTATGTTCGCCCAGCTACCCCGAGGTTATAGCCCTAATGCCAAAGTATGACGACGGTCTACCATTTCGCGTTTCGCAGCAATTGCTGCGCCGCATCATGCGCAAGGAGTTTCCGCCTGGCACCGTGCTGCCATCCGAGCGCGAGATCGGCGAGACATATTCGGTCAGCCGCCCAGTCGCCCGCGAAGCGATCAAGCTGCTCGCCGCACGTGGCTTAGTGACGGTGCATCCACGCCAGGGCGCAACAGTTGGCCACGATCTTACGGGTGCTGCTGGCGAAGCGCTGCTGCTGGCATTTCACCAGGCCGATGCGGTGCAAGCAGATTTGTTGCACCTGCGGCTGCTGCTTGAGCCGCAGGTTGCGGGGCTTGCCGCCAGCCATGCCACGTTCGCCCAGCAGCGGCGGATGAGCATCATTCGTCAACACCTCCAAACCCTGCATGCCGCGCTCGATGCCGATGACTTCGAGCGCGCCCACGCACTTTGGCCCCAAACAGATCAGCCGCTGCACGTTCTGCTGGGTGAAATGTGCCAGAATGCCGTGTTCAAAGTCTTTGTCGAGATCATTAACACAATTCTCTGGACCAACACCCAAGAGGTTATACCTGAGATGAGCAAGGAGAATCTACGGATTGCCTCCAACCACCACCTCGCCATCTGCGATGCTGTGCTGATAGGTGATAGCGAAGCCGCGCATGCCGCAATGGTTTCGCATCTGGAATACACGCGCGACCATATTTTCAGTCGGCATAATCAACTTCACGAGCTAATTCAAATTGTTATTGATGCTTGACTACACGCAGCGGGCCGATTCGCGGGCTTGCAACCCGCCGAGACAGGCAATAAGCGCTGCCGCGCGTGAATTGGCTTTACGGAGGAGTATCTATGACGACTATTCCTTGCGCCGTCGACGTAACGACCCTTGCCTCAGGAATGCAGGCAGTTACCATCTCGAATGCCCTGGTACGTGTAACTGTGCTGCCCGAAAAAGGTGCGGACATCTATGCACTCGTGCATCAGCCAAGCGGCATAGACGTATTATGGAAGTCGCCAACTGGTCTCCGCCCACTTGGCCATGGCCGTGCATCGCCAGATAGCACTGTTGCGTGGCTCGAACACTACGAAGGCGGCTGGCAGGAATGTTTCCCCAACGGCGGCGACCCATGCCAGTATGGCGGCGTCGAATTGAGCTTCCATGGTGAATCAACGATGCTGCCATGGCAGTTTACGGTGGTAGAACAGGGCGAACGCGCAGTAGTCGAGTTTTTTGTCAGCTTATACCGCAGCCCATTGCGACTTCGGCGACGCATGATACTTGAGGCAACAACTGCAACGCTGCAGTTGCACGAGCAGCTTACCAATACAGCAGCAGAACCAATTGATTGTATGTGGGGTCACCATCCGGCGTTTGGTGCGCCATTAGTCGGTTCTTCGGCGCGGCTCGCAACAAATGCACGCATCGCGCTCGCAGACGCAACGAATGACGGCCCGCACCAGCCGCTCCTACTTGGAGCGCGTGGACAATGGCCGTATCTCCCGACAAAAACTGGTGGATTATTAGATTTACGTTGCTTGCCATCGAACAACGAGCCGCGTGCGCTGCTGGCCTACCTGTTCGATTTCGATGGCGCACCATGGTACGCTCTATCGAATGCTGATGCTGGCATTGGCGTGGGCATGACATGGCCGGACAGCGCGTTTTCTTGCTTGTGGCTATGGCAAGAACTCCACGCTTCAGGCGGCTTTCCATTCTACAAGCGCGTGGATACCATGGCTGTTGAACCGTGGAGTAGTTACCCCGGTCATGGCCTTACACATGTCATGGAGACAACGCAAACCCACTTGCGGCTGGGGCCTGGCGAAACACATGCAAGCACGCTGGTTGTCACCTTGTTTTCCATTGATATCGATCAAGATGTGCGCACGATATCGCCAACTGGTGTCGTCGAACTGACAACGATGTGATGCCTAGGTAGATGCTACCCCGTGTTCAAGCTGCTTCTATAGCATAGGGGACAGTTATGGCTTATTTCGACATGCCACTTCAGCAACTGCAAACCTACATGCCGCCGCTCACACGCCGCAGCGATCACGCGGCCTTTTGGGAAACAACCCTGGCGACGGCGAACAAAATTCCGCTCGACATGCGAACCACGCCAGTTCAATTCCCGGTTGCCGCGTACACCATTCTGGAGGTTTCGTTCCTTAGCTGGGCTGAAACACGGGTAGCCGGAACATTTGTCTGCCCACCTGGGCAAGGCCCTTTTCCAGCACTAGTTATCTATCATGGCTATTATGGGCGTCGCCCTGACACCTGGACATTATTAGCCTGGGCAGCGGCGGGCTATGCCGTGTTGGCAATCGATGTACGCGGGCAGGGCGGCCATACTGGCGATGGTTCGATCTATCCTGACGGTCAGGCGGCGGGTTGGTTGACTAAGGGTGTCGAACAACCAGACACCTACTATTATCGTGGTGTGTATGTCGATTGCGTACGCGCCGTCGATGTGTTGGCAAATCTACCCCACGTCGATGCCGAGCGGATAGGTGTCACAGGTGTGAGCCAGGGTGGTGCGCTGACGCTGGCAACGGCAGCGTTGCACCCGCGCGTCAACGTGGCAGCCGCAGAGGTACCGTTTCTGTGCCACTTTGAACGCGCGGTAACCCTTGTGGATACGGTACCGTATTCCGAAGTTGCAACCTACTGCCGTAGCAGGCCAGCGCATGTGGATCAGGTGTTTGCCACGTTGAGCTACTTCGACGTGATGAATCTTGCCGACCGTATTACGTGTCCAACCCATGTCACTGTCGGTTTGATGGACACCGTTTGTCCACCGTCCACCGTGTTTGCCGCCTACAACCAGATCACAACGCACAAAGCGCTGCTCGTTTCGCCATTTGCGCAACACGAACACCTGCCTGGTGCGCGCGAAGCACAACTCCGCTGGTTTGCCGAACATGTAGGATAGTGGGCACGGGCGTTGGCATCAAAGGAGATTCCATGCAGATACAACTCGCCAACAAGATTGCGCTGGTAACAGGCGCAGGCGCGGGAATCGGTCGCGGTATCGCGCTGGCACTGGCAGAAGCTGGCGCGACGGTGCTCGTTAACGACCAAAACGCCGAAAGTGCCTACGAAACAGTGGCACAGATCGCGGGCCAGAACGGCCAAGCACAGGCGATAGTCGCCGATATTAGCGACGAACGCGCCGTTAAACAATTGTTTGAACACATCGCGGGAACCTACGATGGCCTGCATGTGCTGGTCAATAATGCTGGCTTCAATCTATTCAAGGGTATTGTCGACACGACTCCAGATGATTGGGATCGCATCTTTGCCGTCGACTTGCGCGGCCTGTACCTGGTTACGCGTCATGCGTTGCGCCTGCTGCAAGCCGCAGGCGATGCTTCAATCGTGAATATCGCCAGCGTGCATGCGCAGCTTACGGTGGCAAATATTACCGCGTATGCCGCAGCAAAAGGTGGCGTCGTCGCTATAGGCCGCAGCCTCGCTCAAGAACTTGGCCCATTTGGCATTCGCGTGAACACGATTAGCCCCGGCTTTGTGATGACCCCACTGCTCGAACGCTGGCTTGACGCTGAACCAGACCGTGCAGCTACACTGGCGCGAGTCAATAGCTACCATCCACTTGGCAGGATCGGCACACCAGGTGATATTGGCGCGCTCGTTACTTTTTTGGCGAGCCCCTATGCAAGCTTTATCACTGGTGCAAACGTCCCAATAGACGGCGGACTTTCAACACGGCTGATGCACTAACCGCGCCTACTACCACGCTCAGGAGGCATATGGATATTGACTTTAGCAACCGGGTCGCGTTGGTCACTGGCGGGGGCAAAGGGATTGGGCGCGCAATTGCGCTGGCCTTTGCATCACATGGTGCCGCTGTGGTTGTGGCCGATATTGACCCACAGTTCGGTGAGGAGACCACAGCGCTTGCACGCGAATGCGGGGCGCGCAGCATCTATGTGCCAACCGACGTGAGCGACCCAGTCTCTTGCAATAAGATGGTAGCTGCTGCAGTGGAAACATTCGACCGGCTTGACATTCAAATCAACAACGCTGGTATCTCGCAGCCCTCGCCGTCGGTCGATCTCACGCCGGAACTGTGGCACCAAATCATTGGCATTAATCTCAGTGGTGTGTTCTTTAGCTGCCAGGCGGCGGGGCGGCAGATGTTACGACAGCGCTCTGGCAACATTATCTCGATCGGGTCGATTGCGGGCGCGCTTGGGTTCGCTGGCCGTGCGCCGTACTGTGCAGCGAAAGCCGGTGTCACTGGGTTGACACAGGCACTTGCGTGCGAGTGGGCCGAGGCCAATATCCGCGTGAACGCAGTTGCACCCGGATATGTGATGACAGATCTTGTCGCGGCGAATATCGAACGCGGCGCAGTGGATGCGGCAGCAATTGCGCGCCGCACGCCGCTTGGTCGTATCGGCCAAACGCAAGACGTTGCACATGTGGTCATGCTGCTCGCATCCGATCTGACGAGCTATGTCACCGGCGAAACGTGGTTCGTCGATGGCGGCTGGACGGCATATGGCGGCTGGTAACGACAAACAAGCCCAGGTACCGCCAATCGAGTGGCTCGAAACCTGGTGCGTAACCATACCACTTGATCGTCCCCTGATTGTTTTTGGGCGGCCTGTCACAACCCGCGAGTTCGTGTTTGTACGTGTCGGTGCAGCCGGTAAGGTCGGCACTGGCTTTGCGTTCACCCGTGGCCTTCCGATTGATACGGTGATACGCCGCCAGCTGGAGTCATTGGTGATCGGGCAACCAGCCAGCGCAATTCGCCAGATTTGGACAACCGCACGCTCGACCATGCGGATGATTGGCGAGGGCGGCAGCTTTGCCCGCGCCCTTGCAGTGGTGGATATTGCACTTTGGGATTTGCTTGGGCACATGCTTGGTGCGCCACTCTGGCAGCTGCTTGGTGGCTCAAGCCGCGCGGTTCCGTGCCTCGCGATCTGTGGCTACTATGGCAAGGGCGATCATGTAGCTGATGTGCGTCACGAGGCGGAGCAGTTGGCCACACAGGGGTACACCCGCTTCAAAATTCCATTCGGTGCCGATCTCGATCTTGATATACGCCGCATTGCCGCGCTGCGCGACGTTGTTGGCCCACATGCGCTGGTTGCACTCGATGCCGGTGCTGCCTTCAATAGCGTCAAAGCAGCACAGGCAGCATGGCGGCAAATCGAGCAGTTCGACATCGCGTTTTTGGAAGACCCGTTTTCAGCGAACGAGTGGAACCTTGCGCTACACCTCGCGAACACAACCACGGTACCGGTTGCCTTTGGCGAATCGCTTGCCTCGCCTGCCGCTATTCAGCGGCTTGGTGGCACGCAGGGTATCGACGTTGTGCGACCAGACGCCACACATCAGCTTGGCGTGACAGGATACATACAAGGGGTCGCACCCGCGTTGGAGCATGGACGCGCGCTTTTTCCACACTACTTTCCCGATATTCACGCGCCGTTGGTTGCGGCCTTTGGCGGCATGATGATCGAAGAATCGCCGACGGCTGTTGATACTGTTGGCTTGTACCGCCTGCGTGCGACGCAGCCAGCTATTCGCAATGGCTATTGGTATCCCAACGGCGAGCCAGGGTTTGGTATTCACTGGGACGACCACGCCCTCCAGCAATTTCGCACGCCCACACCATCGTAAGAAAGGACGTTTCATGCCGCTCGATACGCCCCAGTTGCTTGCATGCTACCGCACCATGCTGCTCATCCGCGAATTCGAGGAACGCGCGGTCAAGCTGTACAAATTAGGCGAAATCAAAGGCTCGCTTCACCCCTGTGTCGGCCAGGAGGCAACGGCGGCGGGCGCGTGTTTTGCCTTGCGCCGCGACGACTATCTCACCTGCACGTATCGTGGACACGGCCAAGCCCTTGCAAAAGGACTTGACCCAAAGGAAGCTATGGCCGAACTGCTTGGCAAAGTGACTGGCTGCTCCAAGGGCAAGGGTGGCTCTATGCACTTTACCGATCCGCGCGTCGGCCTCCTGGGCGAGAATGCGATTGTGGGCGCTGGTGTACCAATTGCAGCTGGCGCGGCACTTTCTGCACACATGCGAGGCAGCGACCAAGTTGCCATTACGTTCTTTGGCGATGGCGCAGTCAATCAAGGGCTGTTTGCCGAAGGCGCGAATCTCGCCGCAGTGTGGCAGCTTCCCCTCATTCTGTTTTGCGAGAACAACCAGTATTCTGAAATGACGCCGATCACTGCGACCACTCGCACGCCGCTCCACGTACGCGCCGCGAGCTATGGCATGCCAACGGTTGAAGTTGATGGCAATGATGTCGAGGCAGTGTATGAGGTGACGCAAGCAGCAGTGACACGTGCCCGCGCTGGTGCAGGCCCAACCTTTATCGAGGCGCACACCTACCGGCTGCTTGGCCATATGATGGGCGACACCGAGGTGTACCGTACCAAAGCCGAAGTTGCCGAGTGGCGCGGCGAGCAACGCGACCCGATCAAGCGAACCCGGGCGGCGCTGCTGGCCCGCGAGGTCAGTAGCGCTACACTCGCAATTATCGAAGCAGCGGTGGTGGCGACGATCAACGAGGTCGAGCAGTTCGCCCGCGCAAGCATGCTGCCGGACGTGAGCGAGGTTTACGAAGATATCTGGGTGGCAGCCGCTTAGTAGGAGCCAGTATGATGCGTGAAATCTACTATAATCAAGCGCTGCGTGAGGCGCTCCACGAGGAAATGAACCGTGACCCATGCGTGTTTGTGATGGGTGAAGATATTGGATTGTACGGCGGCGTGTTCAAAGTAACTGAGGGACTGTTAGCAGCGTTCGGCCCACAGCGTGTACGCGAAACACCGATCAGCGAGAACGGCTTTGTTGGCGCAGCGGTCGGCGCGTCCATGACCGGCATGCGCCCAGTGGTCGAGTTGATGTTTGCGGATTTCGCCTATGTTGCCGCCGACTCGATCTTCAATCAAGCCGCTAAGATGCGCTCTATGTCGGGCGGACGTGTCACCGTGCCGCTTGTCATTCGCACCCAGCAGGGCGGCGGGCGTGGCAATGGCGCGCAGCATTCGCAAAGCCTGGAAGCCATGTTCGCCCACATTCCCGGCATCAAAGTCGTCCTGCCCAGCACCCCCTACGATGCCAAAGGGCTCCTGAAATCGGCAATTCGTGATGAAAATCCAGTTGTGTTTATTGAACACAAGCTGTTGTATAGCACACGTGGGCTTGTGCCGGACGACGAATACACGCTGCCGATTGGCCAAGCCGATATTAAACGCCCAGGCAGCGATGTCACAATTATCACATATTCGCGCTGTGTGCTCCAGGCACTTGCCGTGGCTACACAGCTTGCGGAAGAAGGGATCGACGTCGAGGTACTCGATTTGCGCTCGTTGGTGCCGCTTGACCGCAATAGTGTTCTTGCATCGGCGCGAAAAACTGGCCGGGTCGTCGTCGTCCACGAAGCGCACCGCTTTTGTGGCGTTGGTGCCGAGATCGCTGCACTGATTCAGGAAGAAGCGTGGGACGAACTACACGCGCCGGTGCGCCGGGTTACCGCAAAAGATGTGCCAATTCCAGTCGCGCCATCGCTTGAACAGGCAGTTTTGCCACAGGAGCATGACATTATGGCTGCCGTGCGTTGCCTGATGAGCGACAATAAGAATTGTAGCTGACGACAACTTCCCGACTGCACAATGTGGAATGGGTCTTGCTGCCAGTGAGATGGCTGGCCATGTTATCGAGTGTCGCCGCCTCTGTCGCTGGCGTCAGGTGGTGGACAGCCGCTGCCAACGTACAGGCCCGTGCCAAGCATGGCGATACCGAGGATATACGGCACGAGCGGTCGCGCACTCGCGAGCAGGGTTCCCAGCAGCGGCCGCTCGGTGAGCCGTGCAACGCTGTTGTTGGGCAGCCCGTTCAGTGCGGGAAGCGCTACAGCGCGCAGCTCCGCAACCGTCGCGTCGTTGCTGCTGGTAATGACGCGGTGCGCGGTCACGCTGAACGGCGCAGCCTGGAATATCTATCTTTTTTGATTTGTTTATTGGTGCAAAGCACTAAAAAACAAAACAATTATGTAACTCCTCAGGGGAGGCCGCAGTTGCGGGGGTCGGGGGCCTACGGCTTCAAAGATTTCTTTTTTTGGCGGGGCTTTGCCCTGCCAAGCCACCCCCTGAGTAAT
>JACMIM010000243.1 GCA_014381165.1 Roseiflexaceae bacterium | reverse complement strand
TACGGGGCGGGGCGGCGCGCGAGCCGCCGCTACCCACCCGCTGCCGTCCACACCACCGCATCGCCCTCGCGCACCGCGCCCTCGATCAGCACCCGCGCATACAGCCGACTCCACCCGGGATGCAGCTTTTGCAACATCCGCTTGAACGCACCATCGACAAACGATTTCGCGATTATCGCGCAGGGCGTCGTATACTCGGTTATCTCGATCACAGCGCGCTCGCCAATTTGAAAGGCGTCGCCGATCTGCACCGTGTCCCAGTCGATGCCAGCGATGGTCAGGTTCTCGCCGGTGCTGCCAGCTTCGATTGGGTGGCCCTCAGCCTGGAGCGCAGCGATTCGCTCGGCGGAAAACAAACACACAGCGCGGTTGGGGCCGCCGTGGTAACGCTTATCGCGCTGCTTGTCGCCCTTGACCCCAGCACTTGTCAGCTCCGTCGAATCGACAGCATATTTTGGTACACCGCCGGCTGGGTTCACATTGATACGCACCACCCGGCCCTGAAGTTGCTCGGCCATACATCCTCCACCTTGTCAACATTGTGTATAACTGGCAGTTTACCGCATTCCAGTGTTGCACGGCAAATGGAATTGGCCGAAATACCCCTTGACATAGCACAGGCGTTTCGCATATAATCGGGATTGATACAAAAGTTCTAGCGAACATACATGCGGAACCCGAATCGTAGAACGAACTGCCGTAGCGTGAAGGCTGCGGCCATTGGAAGGACACAGCTTATGCGAACAGCGGAAACTACGCTTTCAACACGGCAGCAAGAAATTATGCGCTACATCCAAAGCTTTGTCGATGAAAACGGCTACCCGCCGGCGATTCGGCAAATTCAGGATGAGCTGGAAATCTCTTCGACTTCGGTCGTCGCCTATAATCTCAAGGCGCTGGAGACCAAGGGCCTGCTCAGCCGAAAAGGCAAGGTGTCGCGCGGCATTAAAATTCCTTCGCTGGTGTCAGAGAAGGTCAATACGCGCATGTCCGGTCAGGTTCCGCTGCTCGGCGTGATCACGGCTGGCCAGCCCCTGCCCGACCCCGAGGACGCCAGCCCCAGCGAGGCCGAGCAGATCGATGTGCCCGAGACCGTCGCGCCAATCGACCGCCTACAGGGCGTGTATGCGCTGCGCGTGCGCGGCCAGTCGATGATCGACGCGCTGATCACCGATGGCGATATCGTGCTGCTGCGCTACCAACAGACCGCCGAGAATGGGCAGATGGTGGCGGCCCGTATCGAGGACGAGAACGCAGTCACGCTCAAGTTGTTCTACAACGAAGGCAACCGCGTGCGCCTCCAGCCAGCCAACTCGACCATGGAGCCGATTTATGTCGACCCGGCCAATGTTCGCATCGAAGGCCGCGTCGTCGGCGTCATGCGCACCATGTTTTAAGAACAGGTTACCACGAAGAGACGAAGGCTCGAAGGCATAAAAACCTTCGAGCCTTCGTGTCTTCGTGGCAAATCCTATCCAAGGCGCGGGCGGAATTTATAGCCGTAGACGATCAGCCCATCCTCACCCAGGTCGCGCAGCTTGCGCGTCACCATCTCGACTGGCGTGCCAATCTGTAGCTCCGCAAGCTCGCAGTCGGTGATCTGCGCCGTGACCAGCGGCCCCTCTGCCAGCGCAACCATGCCCAGCAGATACGGTTGCGCATAGCCATCGGGCGTCTGATGCACCACAGTGTAGGAGTAAAGCGTGCCCGCGCCTTGTAAATCGTACTGTTCCCAGCTCGCGCCCGCATCCGGCTCAGGCGGAAAGCGCACCTCGCCGGTTTCCACATGTCGCTGGCCCTCAAGCCGGTAGCGCGGCCCGCGCAGCCGCCAGTGTTTTGCTAAATCCACAGTATTAATGCTCCCGAATTCAACCGCGAAGCGTGCGAAGAAAATAAGACCACGCAGAAGAGAAACATAACTTGAAGAATATGTGTTCTTGCTGCTGCTTCGCGCTCTTCGCAGTGAAAAAGTGCTACTCACGAACGCGGTGAAAAAGTGCTACTCACGAACAAGGAT
>JACMIM010000242.1 GCA_014381165.1 Roseiflexaceae bacterium | reverse complement strand
CATGTAATAAGCGCGCACTGTACGGTTGCCGGTGACACCATTGCTGTCCTCGCCAGTGGAGGTCGATGCGCCTTGAAGCCGCATCCCGTTAGCCATCAGCGATTCATTGATGATCTTGGCGACCGTCGGGTCGTTCGAGCCACGAATAACGGCGTCGATACCGGCCAGCGCGGCGGCGTTGGTGGCGCGCACCACATTGCGCTGCTCGGCATAGGTGTTACCGACATCGACCGACAAACCGACCAACCCGAAGAGTACCACAAGCATGATCGCAATGAGCGGAATACTTTGGCCAGGTGAGCGGCTGCGAAACAGAGCATTCATAGACTTCCTCCTAGTTGCGTGAGACGTGAGCTTGGTTGTTGTGCGACGCATGTTACTTTTTCTCTATGGTTGTCTGGATGGACACCGAGCGACCATCCGGTGCTGTGGCAGTGGCCTGGAGCACATAAAGACCTTTTTTCATGTTGTTCCACTGTGTGCTTGTCATGGCATTACAGCCGCCGCCAAACAGGCAGTACTTGGGGGCGGAATCGCCCAACTGAGCGGCGAACGCTGTGCCATCAGGCGCGAACAGTTTCATGGTCACAACCTTGATACCGGCGCCATTTGTGCCGGTGGGTGAGACAGCTTCGTCCCAGGCTTTAACCTCGAACTTGGTTGCGCCTGTACTGGTGAATGTCGTGCCGGTTGGCACAACAAACACCGCCTTGATTTGGCCTGGGCTTGGTGTTGGTGGTGCCGGAATAGTTCTGGGATCTTCGCCACCGGCAACCTTGTAGCTGTCGCGCAGCAGCAAATAGTAGGTTGTCGAGATAGTGTACTCATTGCCGAAGTCTGGAGCCAGCGGAAAGAAGACATCATACACCTTGCGCACAGTCACAACTGCAAAGCAAGATTCAACCGTCGTAGCCGGATTGACGCACGGCGTATTGTCATTGCTAGGGTTGCCGTCGCGGTTGGTATCGGCGACTGCTTTGACCTGAATATACCCGCTGGTACCGCTGCGGTCAAGAATATCGGGCTGGCCAATATCATCTATGCCATCGCTGTTTAGGTCGGTCAGGCGTGAGATGCCATTGCCGCCATTGGTGCCAGACTCCAAACGCGCGCGGTTCTGGATTTCCACAATGTCCAGTTGGCGCACACCGGGGGCACCATCCTTATCGATGAGCCAGCGGCTACCGTAGGTTGCGCCTTCCTGAGCCGCGTTGGTGATGCCCTGATAGGTAAAGAACAGCAGGCCCAAATCGATCGCTGCCGCTAGCAGCATAAAAATCAATGTAGAGGCCAGCGCAAACTCGACGATTGCCTGCGCAGGGGCTTTAGTTTGGAATGGTCGCATGTCGTGCCTCATCATTGCATGTTGCAGATTGTCGCTAGCGTACACTTAGTTGCAGGCGGCCAGGTTAGGAGACCGATTGGTATCAGGCGTATCGCCGACCGACTCAATCGTCCGGCGGGTCGAGACAACCATGCTCAACGCACCGTTGTTGCCGAGGCTGACCAAACGAAACAGCGGGGTCAGCGGCTCGACCGTATAGCGGATGGTGACCTCGATCGGGTTGCCGAGACGGCGGCCTGTGGCCTCGGGGTAGGTGATCCGAATGTTGCCAGGTGCCAGCAGGTCGTCGAAGAAGATCGAGTTGCTGCCGATCCGCTTGTAGATGCTAGACACACACACGTCGGACGAATCCGGATCACGATCGCCGACTCGTTCCGGCGCGGGTGGCAGCATGGTCGCCTCTTCGGCACCATTACGCGAACCCATGTACACTGTGGCGTAGCTGTAGACATACCAGCTGAAATCGATGATGCCAAACAGCACCACCAGCAGCAGTGGCAACAACAGTGCCATCTCGACCAACGATTGTCCTTGTGTTCGGCGACGCATGATGTATGTACACTCCTCCCGGACGCGAACTTATCTACGCTGATTATAGCTGATTGCAATGCCCTGCTCCATAGTCCGATAGTACTTATAGCGGCGGCTAGCACGCGCGTGCTAGCCGCCGGGCCTACGAACCAGGGTTCTTTGGGATTTCCCGTGGAAAACACTTGTTCTCAACATTACTTTGCCGCATTACAAAGCCATTTTTGAAAGCATTGTTGCGAAAACTCGGTAGGGAAAGATGGAAAAGCTCTTTTGTCCTTCCTAATGCCGAATAACGAGATTGTCTACCACGGCTATTCCCAAAGACCCCGAAACAGAAAACCTACCAGTTTGGTGAACCCTTGACAAGGGCTAGTGCGAGGGATATAGTTGTGAACGTTCGTGCGAATAAACAAGCGAGATGTTATGGCTGATAAACTTGTGATCGTCGAATCGCCGTCGAAGGCGAAGACGATCCAGAAATATTTGGGGCGCGGCTATCGCGTCGAGGCCTCGATGGGGCATGTTCGCGACCTACCGAAGAGCGACTTGGGTGTCGATGTCGAGGGCAGCTTTACGCCGGTGTACGAGATTTCCAAGGGCAAAGAGAAGGTTATCTCGATGCTGAAGAAGTCCATCCGCGAGGCCGAGGCGGTGTACCTTGCGACCGACCCTGACCGCGAGGGCGAGGCGATCGCGTGGCACATTCTTCAGGCGGCCAGCCCACCGCGTGGCAAGCCGATCTACCGCGTGGTCTTCAATGAGATCACGCCTAATGCGGTGCGCCAGGCGATCGCCTCGCCGCGCCAGATCGACGCCAACCTGGTGGACGCGCAGCAAGCCCGGCGCGTGCTCGACCGGCTGGTGGGCTACAAGCTTTCGCCGCTGCTGTGGGAAAAGGTCAAGCGTGGCATCTCGGCTGGGCGCGTGCAGTCGGTGGCGGTGCGCCTGGTGGTCGAGCGCGAGCGTGAGATCACGGCGTTTGTACCACAGGAGTACTGGACGATCGAGGCGGATTTGCTCAAGCAAGAGCCACGAACTGTGAACCGCGAACCGCAGAACCGCGAGCTGAAGAACCGCTTTCGGGCCACGTTGATCGAGCGGGCGGGTAAAAAGCTCGATAAGTTCGCGCTTGGCACGCAGGAGGCCGCGCAGGCGGTGGTCGACGACCTGGACGGGGCGGAGTACCTGGTGCAGAAGGTGACGCGCAAGGACAAGCGCCGCACGCCCGCACCGCCCTTCACCACATCGACCTTGCAGCAGGAGGCCGGGCGCAAGCTGGGCTTTTCGGCCAAAAAGACCATGATCGTGGCCCAACAGCTGTATGAAGGTATCAACATTGGCGGCGACGAAGGCACGGTTGGCTTGATCACGTACATGCGAACCGACAGCTTTAGCGTGGCGAAGGATGCCCAGGACGAGGCGCGTGTGGTGATTGCGGAGCGCTTTGGCAAGGACTACTTGCCAGAGAAGCCGCCATTCTACAAGACCAAGGCCAAGGGCGCACAGGAGGCCCACGAAGCCATCCGGCCCACCGCCAGCCAGCGCCAACCGGAGGAGATGCGACGCACGCTGAACAACGAGCAGTTTCGGCTGTACGACCTGATCTGGAAGCGTTTTGTTGCCAGCCAGATGGCGGCGGCAGTGTTCGACAGCACCAGTGTGGATATTGGCGCAGGTGCGGGCCTAGCAGCGGACGGCGACAGCAACACCGGACTTGTGGCCTATCTGTTTCGCGCAACGGGATCGGTGTTGCGCTTTCCAGGCTTTTTGGCGGTCTACAACGTGACGTTGGACGAAGGCGAAGAAGACGAGGACGCCGAGAAGCGCTTGCCGCCGCTGGCCGAGCGCGACCCGCTTGATTTGCTGGCGCTGCTACCGCTCCAGCACTTCACCGAGCCCCTGCCGCGATTTACCGAGGCCAGCCTGGTCAAGGAGATGGAGCGACTGGGCATCGGGCGGCCTTCGACCTACGCCCCGACGATCTCGACGATTGTCGACCGCGAGTATGTGGAGATCAAGGAGAAGAAGATCATTCCGACCACGCTGGGCGGCGTGGTGACTGATCTGCTGGTGACGCACTTCGCCAATATTGTTGACTATGGCTTTACCTCGGAGCTAGAGCAGCAGCTCGACGATATCGCCGAGGGCGAGAAGCGCTGGGTGCCGGTGATGCGGGCCTTCTACGACCCGTTCGAGCAGACGCTTGTGACAGCGCGGGCGGAGATGCGCAACTTCAAGCGCGAGGAGGTGTTGAGCGGCATTATCTGCCCGAAGTGCCATGAGGGCGACCTGGCGGTGAAGTTCGGCAAGAACGGCGAGTTTCTGGCCTGCAACCGTTACCCAGACTGCGATTTCACCAGCGACTTCGAGCGCAATACCGAGGGAAAGATTGAGCTAAAGGCAGGCTCATCGGCTGAACTAAGTGATGTGATGTGCAACCTTTGTAGCAAGCCGATGGTGCTGAAGAAGAGCCGGTTTGGGCCGTTCTACGGCTGTAGTGGCTACCCGGAATGCGCGAACACGCGGCGGATCGGCAAGGACGGCAAGCCGGTAGCACTGCCAATACCGACCGGCGTGACCTGCCCCAAATGCACTGAAGGCGAGCTGCTACAGCGGCGCGGCAAGTTTGGTCGGCCGTTCTATGGCTGCAATCGCTACCCGAAGTGCGATTATATTGTGAATGATATGGCCGAAGTGGCGAACTACAAGCCCGAAAGTGAGCCAGCGGTGAGCACTGACAAGCCAGCAGTGCCACGAGCAGCCGCCAAGCCGTCTGCCAAGCCGTCTGCCAAGCCGTCTGCTAAACCAGCCGCCAAGCCGTCTGCTCGTTCAGCAGCAAAGCCGACTGCTCGCACGGCAGCAAAACCGGTGGCCAGTAAGCCAGCGGCCAAGGCGACTCGAGCGCGCAAGGCAGGGTAAAAGGCATTGACTACCTCACCATACGCACCGACCCACGCGGACGTTGGCTTCATTGCGTGCAGTTCATGCAAACACCGCAGGCGTGGCGGGCGAACGCAAGCGACCACAAGCGACCACAAGGGCGAACATGCGGGCGAACACGAGCGAACACGAGGCGAACACAAGGGCGAACACGAGGTTCGCCCCTACGCGGCGCATCAGTCGCTGTAGGGGCGAACCTCGTGTTCGCCCGCAGCATGCTGCGTAAGGTGAGTAACTACTATGACAAGCTTCACGGCGCTACTTGTCGGCGCTGGCGGCATGGGCCAGACCTGGGCGCGTAATTTGCACGCACACCCTGATGTGCGGATCGGTGGCTGGGTGGATGTGCGCCCCCACGCGGCGGCACAGGCGGCGACCGAATTGGAGTTGCCCCCGCTGCACGCTGACACCGATTTTGCCAGGGCGTTGCAGGCGGTGGGCCCCGATTTCGTCGTCGATGTGACTATTCCCGAGGCGCATCACGATGTCACATTAGCGGCGCTGGCGGCAGGACTACCGGTGCTTGGCGAAAAGCCGATGGCGGCTTCGATGGTCCAGGCACGCGCGATGGTCGCCGCCGCTGAACGAGCCAACAAACTGTACATGGTCAGCCAGAGCCGCCGCTACGATGGGCGGCTCCAGGCTTTCCGCCAGCTAATCGAGCGAACGACCGGGCCACTCGGCCTGCTCAACAGCGATTTCTACATCGGCGCGCACTTTGGTGGCTTCCGCGATCACATGGCCAGCCCGCTACTGCTCGATATGGCGATTCACACCTTTGATGCTGCCCGCTTTCTCTGCGCTGCCGACCCAGTCGCCGTCTACTGCGAGGAGTTCAACCCCAGCTGGAGCTGGTATACGGGCGGTGCCTGCGCCAACGCAATCTTCGAAATGAGCGGCGGGCTGCGCTACACCTACCGGGGCAGCTGGTGTGCCGAGGGCGTGCCAACGTCCTGGGAGGGCGAGTGGCGCGCGGTGGGGCCGCACGGCACGGCAACCTGGAACGGCCAGACTGCACCAAGCGCCGAAGTCGTGACCGAGCGCGGCGGCTTTGTCTCGACAGTGGCCCCGGCCAGCGTGGAGGTAGCCCAAATCCACGGCGGCATCGCCGGATCACTGCGGGATTTTTTGCACGCGCTCGAGACTGGTGCGACGCCGATGGGCGCGTGCCACGACAACATCAAATCGCTGTCGATGGTCTTTGCGGCGATCGAATCGGCCCGCAGTGGGCGGCGCGTTCTGGTGAGCGAACTGTAACGAAAGCTTAAGGCACCGAAAGC
Organism: Roseiflexaceae bacterium; assembly: GCA_014381165.1. Classification (GTDB taxonomy): domain Bacteria; phylum Chloroflexota; class Chloroflexia; order Chloroflexales; family Roseiflexaceae; genus JACMIM01. The sequence goes on along the minus strand of JACMIM010000242.1, from coordinate 3,427 downwards.
ACGAAGACGCGAAGGTTCATTTGACCTTCGCGTCTTTGCGTCTTTGTGGCAAAACGTACTGTTATCCGGCGCTGCTGTAATTTGCTTGTAACCCCCAGACCTTGTTGATAACGACCTGCTGGCATACGATCTCTGTGGATAACCCGGCCACTGCTCGCCACGGAGAATTCGCTATGGTCGCGCTCAATGTAGTCCAGCGTCTACGCCACACCAACGACCTGCGCACATATCGCAAAAAGCTTGTGAATGAATTTCAGCAAAGCGTGCTGCTGCGCACGCTGCCAGCCCTACTGGACGCTCCACTGCTGATTGTTGGCATAGACGGCACGCCCCGCCACCTTGACGACACGGTCGAGCAGGCAGGTTATGTCGTGCTGTGCGGTGGCAATGGCAGCGGGCGCACGCTTGCGCTTCAGCAGTTGGCGCAACACTGGCTCGCCGACGATCGCGCAACGCCCTTGTTGATCGCGCTTCCCAGCCTTGACGATGGCCGCAAGCCGCCAATCACGCTGCTTGCCGAAGCGGTCGGGCAGGCGGCGCAGGTAGCAGGGCGCGCCCCAAAGCGCTCCAGTGTTCAGGGTAGCTTGCCGGAACGCCTGGCCGGCTGGGCGCTGCTGATCACCAGCCTGGAGGAGTTACCAGCGCAGCGCCAGCAGGCTTGGCGCGAAGCACTTCAGGCCGCGCCGCAGCAGTGGCCAGAAACCCAGGTGGTGGTCGAGGCCGCGCGCGACGAAAGCCGCTGGCCGGGCTTCACCACGCTGACAATCGCGGCGGCGAGCGAGCAAAACTTGGAGCGCTGGCTTGAACTGCTGGTGCCCGCTGATCGGCGGGCGCTGCTAGCCGGGGTGTTGCGAGCCGGCAGCCCGCTAGCGCCGCTCGGCGAGCGCGTGTTCGATGTCGCGCTGCTGGCGATTGTTGTGGCGCGCAGCGGAGTGCCACACTCGCGGGCGCACCTGTATGATGCTGCATTTGCTGTGCTGTTCGATCTCGCCCGCGGACGAGACGATGCGCAGCTGAACGAACTTCAGCTGTTGGCGGCCTATGACGAACGGCCAGCCAAACTTGTAGACGGCCTGATCGAGCCGAACGCCGTTGGGGAGATACGCTTTGTCGCGCCGCTGTTGCGCAGCTTTCTTGCCGCCCAGCAGCTGGTCGCCGAGCAGCGCTACGACCTGCTTGGCGCGTTGGAAGCGGGCGAGCGGCGCGAAATCGCCCGTTTCTGTAGCAGTATCGCTGCCGATACCGGGCCGCTGTTTGCCGCAATCTGGGGCGCTGGCCGGCCAGAGATCGAGGATGTTTTGACGTTGGGCAACTGCCTGCGTGAGTGCGCAGACACTCCACCGAACTGGACGATTCGCATTATCGGTGCGCTGGCGGTGATCGCCCGCGACGGGCGACCGCCACAGCGCACGCAGGCTCTGCTACTGCTGCGCCAATGCCGGGCCGCGCTCAACAATGTGCTGGACACACTTGCCGAGGCCGACGAGCGCAGCCAGCAGGTCATTCCGCAGCTCCTGGCGCTGCTACCACAAGATTTAGCGCTGGGCTATGCCGAACAAATGATTTACAGTCCTGCGGTGAGCGAGGCGCTGGCGTGGTCGCTGGCCGACGTGCTGGTCAGCCGTGCGGGCGCGCTTGCAGCGCCAAACGAGCTGCCAGCCGATCCAGCCGCGCAGGTGCGTTGGCTGTATGTCCAAGCGCTGCGCAGCCACGCGAGCCGCGCGCACCTAGTCGAACGCCTTGCACCGGCAGAGCTGCGATTAGCCAGCAGCAGGCTCGATAGCGCGCGCCTACTTCAGGTGGCAGCTGTGCTAATCGAGGACAGCCAGTTGCCCACCGAACACCGTATCGCTGGGCTGGCGCTGTTGGGCAGCAACGACCAACCGACTGCGCTAACGGTGATCGAGCGGGCCTGCTACGATGAAAGCGCACCGCTGCGCCAGGCCGCGCTGGCGGCGTTGGCCGCACGCGATGCCAGCCGGGGCCAAACCGCACTGAGTCGCGCGGCGATCGACCAGGAAGCACCGAGCGACACGCGCATCGGCGCGATCGAGCAGCTCACCACCAGCTTTGGCGAAGAATCACAGCCGCTGCTGGCCCGCTTCGCTCACGACATCAGCCTACCGCTCTACGCCCAACTGCTCAGTGTCGCTGCGCTGGCTGAGGCAGCCAGCGGCCAGTTCGCCGCGATCGTGCGCAACGAGCATGCCAACCCGACCGTGCGAGCGTTGGCAGCGGCACGGCTTTCTGGCGATGCCGACACCAGCATTGCGCCGCTGCTGTGCGCGCTGCTGGCCGATCCGGCTACACCTCGCGAGCTGGCGATCGGCATCTGTGCGGGCATCACAACCTTGGGCCACGCTGCGATCGCACCGCTGCTCGACCAGCTTACCCATGCCCAGGCCGATATCGAGCTAACCGAATCGATCGCGATCGCGCTGGGAAAGATCGGCGACGATGCGGCGATACCAGTTCTGGACGCCTTGCTGACTGGGGCGTTCGAGCGGCTGAACGGCGCAATTCCGCCGCACCTGCGTGATGCGCTGGCCGCAGATGCAGCGAGCAGCGGCGAACTACCGGAGGTTCTGCTGCTGCACTTGGAGTTGGCGCAGATGCGTGCGCCAACGCTGGCGGAGTCGCCGACCACGTTGCGTGAGTTCCTGGCCGACCGTGCTGATACACTGCGCCGCGCCGCCGCCGATGCGCTGGCAATGATCGGCGGCAACAGCGCCCGCGCCGCGCTGATGGCGGCGCTGATCGACGACGCCTGCGGAACTGCCAGTGATCATGTTGTGGCGACGCTGGCCCGCACCGGCGAGGGCAGCGCCGAGGCGCTCGGCCACCTGTTAGAAGGGCCGGAGATCAACCCCTTGCTACGCTGGATGGCGGTTCAGCATTTGTGTAGCCATGCGCAGGGCGAAGGCGTCATGCACCGTGCGCTGGCGCGAACCGAGATCGACGCATTCACTCGCGGCGCACTGGCGGAGGCGCTTGGCCAGCGTGGCACGATTAGCGCGTTGCCGGTACTGCGCCAGATCGCGGACGACCCTCAGGCCGACTTGCACCTGCGCTCGCAAGCGATTATTGGGCTGGGCGCACTGGACGAGCCAGCCACCGAAGTTGTACTGATGCGGCTGCTCGCCGATAGTGGCGAAGACCAATCGCTACGCGGGCTGGCCGCCGAGCACCTGCCGAGCCAGACCAGTGCCGAGGGCCGGCGGCTGCTGCGCGACATTCTACGCCGCGAGCGCCAGCCAGAGGTGTTGGCCGCCGGTGTGCTGCGTGCGCTGGGCCGCATGCGGGATCGTGAAGCACTGCCGCTGCTATTACGCTTCGCCCAGGACGAGCGCGGCGAGGTGGCGCGGGCGGGACTGGAAGCGCTGGCGGCGCTCGACGACGGCAGCGTGGCGCCGGTACTGGTGCGGGT
>JACMIM010000241.1 GCA_014381165.1 Roseiflexaceae bacterium | reverse complement strand
CAGCAGGTTGGCCAGGGCTGCGCGCCGATACGCCGCAGTGCCGCGTACATCGTCGATCGGCGCAACATTGCCCAGGGCTAAACGCCCGGCCTCGACGCATACGGCTTCGTCGAGCGGTTTGCCCAGCAGGAACTGCTCGACTGCGGGCGCGCGCACGACTGTCGGCGCGAGACAGCCCAGTGCCACCCTCGCCCCGGCGACGATGTCGCCGTCGAAGCTGATCACGACGGCCAGGTTTAGCACCGAGATAGCTTGGGCGCGGCGCAGGCCCAGCTTGAGGAACAGGCCGCGCTGGTGTTTGCCAAGCGGCGCGAACTGAATCTCGCGCAGCAGCTCGCCTGGCTGTATCTGCGAGCGGCGAAAGCCGGTGTAGAACTCGCGCAGCGGCACCACCCGCTCGCCGGCAGCGCTGGCCAGCACCAAGCCGGCGTCGAGCGCCAGCAGCGGCGTGATCGTATCGTTGGCGGGCGAGGCGGTGACCACGTTGCCGGCGATGGTGGCGCGGGTACGAATCTGCGGTGCGCCGACTTCCCAGCAGGCCTGGGCTAGTGGTAGCGCCTTCTCGACGCACGCTGACGACGCGATCACATCGTTGTGCGTGGCCAGTGCGCCGATGCGAATCAGGCCGCCCTGCTCGCGCACGTAGCGCAGCCCCGCAACGCGGGTAAGGTCGAGCACCACCGCCTGCTGGGGCAGGCCGCGCAGCCGCTCGACCAGTACGTCGGTTGCGCCGGCGACGATGCGGGCGCGCTCGTGGTGCTCGGCAAGCAGGGCCAGGGCTTCGGCGAGGTCGGAGGGTTGGAAGTAGGTCTGCCAGGTTGCCATTCAGATTTCTTTCTAGAGCGAGGCGACAGGGTGACAAGATGACTGGGTACCAAGGTGACAAGATGACAAGATGACAGGATGACAGAAGAGCAGCGGTCATCTTGTCATCTCGTCATCTTGTCATCATCAGCTGCCCCGGTAGGTGCTATAGGCCCAGGGCGAGGCCAGCAGCGGCACATGGTAGTGCGCGCTAGCGTCGGCGATTCGGAAGCGCACGGGCACGCTGTCCAGGAATGGCGGGCTGCTTGCCGCCGAGAAATCGGCGAAATACGGGCCGATTGCGAACACCAACTCGTAGACACCCGGAATACAGGATTCGCCCTCCAGCAGCGGCGTGGCGGTGCGTCCGTCGGCGTTGGTATGGGCCACAGCCACCCGTGTACGCTCGCCAGGGCCACTAACTTTCCAAAGCTCGATCGCGACACCTGCGGCAGGGCGGCCTCGCGCGGTGTCGAGAACATGCGTTGTGAGTTTTCCAGTCATAGTGTTGGCTAAATCCCTGCGGCCAGAAGCCGCAGGCTGCTATGCGAAACGCGCTGAAGCGCGTTGATGAGGTCACGACTTACGCAGTTGGCGACTTCAGCCTGCGGCAGCATAAGAAAGCTATCTTTTTTTGTTTCATTTTTTGGTACAAAGTACCAAAAAACGAAACAATTATGAGTTATTTCCACGCCCGCCGCAGGCGAAATGAAGGCTCTTGGGCAACTGCGTAACTCCTAAAGGTAAAAGGCTCTCGCGTCACGCCCGCCGCATGGTGAGTTTAATGATGCCGAAGGCTGAGAATGGGTCGCTGTAGACTTTGATGCGTGGGTCGCTTTCCGATGCAGCAACTGGGTCGCGGGTGCGGTTCTGGGCATCGAACGAGACCTCGGCCATATGCGGGAAGCGGGCCAGCAGCCGCGTGCCGATCTCGTGAACCAGGTGCTGAATCGACTCGCTGACGAATTGGTCGAACACGCTGGCCACCACATCGCGCACCTGCTCGGCGGCGATGTAGCCGTGCGTGCCAGGCAGCATCGCCGCCAGATCGGCATAGCGCCAGAACACGTCAAGCGCAATGAACAGCGGGCGATCGCCGCGCTCCGGCAGCGTGGTGTAGCCATCGCGCACAAAGCGCGTGAAGGCGCTGCCTGTCACCTTGAGTAGCAGCAGGTTCTGCCGCCCGCAGCGGTGGTCGGTCGCGATCAGCTGGCCGCCGTTGCGGGACATGTCCAGCCACGCGCTGCTGTAATCGTCGCGCGAGCGGCTGAACAGCGTGTCGCT
>JACMIM010000240.1 GCA_014381165.1 Roseiflexaceae bacterium | reverse complement strand
CGGCATACAAACCTCGCTATGTTTACCACCAAGACACCAAGACACCAAAAGAAACAACCTAGCTTTTGTCTTCCTTGGTGTCTTGGTGGCTATTTTTCTAAGGAAATACCTTATAATTGTTTCGTTGTTTGGTGCTCTGCACCAAACAACGAAACAAAAAAGATAGCTGTTCCACGCTGCCGCAGGCTGAAGGCGCCAGCTGCGTAAGTTCTATTTCTTCTACTCCGTGTCGTCTGCCTCGTCGTCGGCAGGTGCTGGTTTGCCATCGCTGCCGGCGATCACCACCACATATTCGCCCTTTGGCTTTTCTGGCAGCCGCTCGATCAAGGCGGAAAGCGGCCCACGGTCGATCGATTCGAACTTCTTGGTCAATTCGCTAGCCAGCGCGGCCGGGCGATCGCCCAGCACGGCCAGCGCGTCGTCAAGAAACGCGCCGATGCGGTGGACGCTCTCATAGTAGATCAGCGTGTGCGGCGCATTTTTGTCGACGCCAATAAAGCGGCGGCGCGGCCCACCTTTGCGCGGCGGAAAGCCACGAAAGGTGAAGCTGTGCGTGGCCAGCCCCGAAAGCACCAGCGCCATCACAAAGGCGGCCGGCCCCGGCACCATGGTAAACGGCAGGTCCTCCTCGATCGCGCGCCGCACGATCGCGAAGCCAGGGTCCGAGATGCCTGGCGTGCCGGCGTCGGAAACGATTGCCACCGACTGGCCGACCTTGAGCATGCCGATCACGCGCTCGGCAGCGTGGCGCTCGTTATGATCGTGAAAGGAGATTTGCGGCTTGCGAATCTCGAAGTGCTTGAGCAGAATGCTGGTGGTGCGGGTGTCCTCACTGGCGATCATGTCCACGCTTTTCAGCGTCTCGATCGCCCGTACCGTCATATCGCCCAGGTTGCCAATTGGCGTTGCAATCAGATAGAGCATACGTGTTCCGTGAAACCAGATTTCAATAAAAACTTCGGGTCTTCGTGCCTGCGTGGTTACGTCGCATGGTTGGTGTGCCGAATGACAAAGGCCTGCCCGGTTGGTAGATACACTGGCGATTCAGGACAGGCGGCGAAAAAACGGTCGACTGCCGCGCGCACGCCAGGGCAGCTGGGCAGGCCATAATCGTCGAACAGCAACACCCCGCCACTGGTCAGGCGCGGGTAGAAAAACGCGCAGCAGTCCCAGGTCGATTGGTAGATATCGACATCGACATGCACAAACCGGAAGCTGTGCTCGGCGACTGGGCCAGCAGTTGCGGGGAAAAAGCCAGGATGGAACTGCACATGCGCAAACGGGGCCAGATATTGCTGCACCTGTGCCAGCGAGGTTTGCTCGAAATCGCCTGCGCGGTGCAGATCGCGCTGGGGGTCGGTGGCGGGCATGCCGCTGAAGGTATCGAACAAGTGCAGGCTGGTGTCGGTGGCATTGGCGGCCAACAAGCGCGCGGTGCCGCCGCGAAACACGCCGACCTCGGCCAGTTCGCCAGGCAGCGCGTTCACCTGGCGGGCCAATTGGTAGAGCATAAAGCAGCGCCGCCGATCGACCAGCGTGCGCGGCGCGGCCTGCTGCCAGAGCGCGGCGAACGCCTGGTCGCTTTCCCATAGCGGTAACGGCATCACCTGCGCCGAGGGAAATACCTGAACCTGGAGGCCAAGCTGTCGGGTAGCTTGTTTCAAGCGGGAGAGGACACGGGCGCGCATACAAGCATTCCTCGGCGCACCACCAGGCGCGCCCCAACCAATGAATGCAGGCAGCATACCATAGCCGCCCTGGTGCGGCAAACGCGGAGTATAGCAGCAATGGGTTTCAACGCCACTGACCGACGCGCCTGGCGGCTGCCGACAGAACGCATACGCCCGCGCGCAGTGATGGGCTGAAATGATTTCTTTGTGCTATCATCGCCATGATCGATATACGAGGAGACACTGGCCTTGGAGCATATTCGTCTGGCCCGACGGCATCAAGTGACGATCGCGGGCAACATCGGGGTTGGCAAAAGCACGCTGGTGCAGATTCTGGCCGAGGAATTTGGCTGGCAGCCCTACTACGAACTGGTCGCCGACCATCCCTACCTCGACGACTACTACGCTGATCGTGAGCGTTGGGGCTTCCACTCGCAAATCTGGTTTCTAACCCAGCGCTACGAGCAGCACCAGGAGATCGCCGATACCCCCGTTTCAGTGCTACAAGACCGCAGCATCTACGAGGACTATGAGGTGTTCGTGAAGGGGCTGCTAGAGCAGGGGATTTTCTCGCACCGCGACTTTCGAACCTACCGCAAGCTGTTCATCGCGCTGACCCGCGCCATCACGCCGCCCACACTGCTGGTGTATCTGCACGCTAGCGTGCCAACATTGCTTGAGCGGATCAACGGCAGAGCGCGATCGTATGAGCAGGCCATTCCAGCCGATTATCTAGAGCAGCTCAACCGCCGCTATGATGAGTGGGTGCGCAAGTTCGAGCTGTGCCCGGTGATGACGATTGAAACCGACGGGTTGGATTTCGCTCACGATGTGCAGGCTCGCCGCGAGGTGGTCGCGCTGATCGCGCAAACTGTGGGGCTGGGAGGTGTGGTGCTGGAGCGGCTGATGCCGTAGCAGGGGGTACGGGGGTCTTCGACCCCCGAAAAGAACTCTCCCGACATGTGGCGGCTGCGCCGCCACATGTCGGGAGAAACGTACCTAGAACACGCCCAGGAAGGTCGGAACTGGGAAGGCGGTCACGCCCGCGACGCGGCGGCAGGCGTCCTTGCCGGGGAACTCGACCGGGCCAATGAAGCCCGTGCCAGCCGAAAGGAACGGAGCCAGGGTCGGCAGTGCGTCGGAAACGTTGTAGTAGATCGGAGCCGGCAGCGCGTTCGGGTTCGGCACCTTGCCGCCGCTCATGCGCTGGAGCGCCAAGTGCTCGGCCTCGGTGGCGGCGTGCTGCGCGGTGGTCGCGGCCAGGCGTGGGTTGCCCAGCTCGGCGAAGCGGCGGGTGGCCGCTAGGTACGCGCCGGTGAAGGCCGTCTCAGCCGCCTCGAAGGTGGCATTGTTGGTCGCGAGATCTGAAAGGAAGCGAGCAGGCACGTAGAAGCGGTTGGCGAGTGCCCTGCCGCCAAGCGACTCAAGCACTTCCAAGTGGTAGATCTCGGAGCTGAGTGCGTACCTGAAGTAGAGCAGAATGTTGGCGCTGTAGCCGATCGGGTTGTTGACGATCGTGTTGTAGTAGCTGGTCGCGGCCAACGTCTCGGCGGTGGCGGCCAGGTTGGCGATCGTCGCGACATCGTCCATCTTGTCGTGGGCGGCCATGGCCGAATCGACCATGCCGAAGGCGTGTGCGAAACTCACTGCTGCGATGCCGCCACCCAGGCCGGCCCCGGCCTTCATGAACCCGCGGCGCTTGGTATTAGTTGCCATTAGTCTCGACTCCTTAAGTCACCTTCGCCGTACACTCGTACAGCGGCTCACTTAACACTGCGCAGACCGTGTATATTTGGATCTGTCGGATGTTGTATGATCGCCGAAAGCAAGGAAATATGCTCAAACTACAGGTTCAGCAGGCCACTCCCGGCGATCTCGGCGCGGTGCTGCCAATGATGACAACGTTTTACGGCGGCTTTGGCCACGCCTTTGACCCGGCGCGCACCGAAGCAGCCCTGGTTACGCTGCTGGCCGATCCCACGTTGGGCGTGGTGTGGTTGCTGATCGAGGGCCAGGAACTGGTTGGCTATCTGGTGGTCATCCCGTTTCTTAGCCTGGAATATGGCGGTATCACCGCGCTGCTCGACGAGCTGTATGTGGCCGAGGCGGCGCGCGGGCGCGGCATCGGCGTGCAGGCACTGGCCGCTGTCGAATCGTATGCGCGCGCCGCCGGCATGCGCGCAGTCATGCTTGAGGTCGATCATAGCAACCAGAGCGCACGGCGGCTGTACGAGCGCAATGGCTACCGGGCGGTTGAGCGCGACGTACTGGTGCGACAGCTCGACGAACCCGGCGCTGAAGCGTGAAGCGGGGGCTGGGGGTGCAGCCCCGAGAAAGATTCCTTTCCGATTCATCAATTTGGTGAGATCGCTTTATAATGACATTGTTACTAGACCAGCGCTTTAGCGCCGGGCATTCTACAAGGAATATTGTGGCAACCCTTTCTGATATTGCGCCGTTCGCCGCTGCCGTCCGCCAGAATGTCGAGCAGGTGATTGTCGGCAAGCGCGCAGCGATCGATCTGCTGTTGGTCGCCTTGTTGTGTGGCGGCCACGCGCTGCTGGAAGATGTGCCGGGCGTGGGCAAAACGATGCTGGCGCGTGCGCTGGCACTCTCGCTTGGCCTCGATTTCCGCCGACTACAATGTACCCCTGATCTGCTGCCGAACGATGTGCTGGGCGTTTCGATCTATCGCCAGGACGAGGCCGCGTTTTCCTTTCAACCAGGGCCGGTGTTCACGAATGTGCTGCTGGCCGACGAGATCAACCGCGCCACGCCGCGCACCCAGTCGGCCCTGCTGGAGGCCATGGGCGAGGGCCAGGTGACGGTCGATGGTGTGACCCGCCAGCTGTCCCAGCCGTTTCTGGTGCTGGCCACCCAGAACCCGGTCGAGTTCGAGGGCACTTTTCCACTACCGGAAGCCCAGCTCGATCGCTTTTTGATCGCGGTAGCGCTTGGCTACCCGGCACCAGACGACGAACTCCAGATGCTGGCGGCGCTCAGCGGCGCACACCCAATTACTAAACTTGGCCAGGTGGTTGCGGGCGCGGCGCTGCCGGAGTTGCAGCGGGCGATCTGGGGCGTGCATGTCGAGGATTCGCTGCGGGCCTACCTGGTGCGGCTGGTGAACGCCACGCGCGCCCAGCCTGATCTGGCGCTTGGCGCAAGCCCGCGCGCGACACTGGCGCTGTTTCGTGCCGCCCAAGCCTACGCTGCGCTGGCTGGCCGCGCGTATGTGCTGCCCGACGACATCAAAGCGCTAGCTGTGCCAGTGCTGCGCCACCGCTTGCTACTGCGCCCAGAAAGCGCGCTGCGCGGGCGCACGGCGGCGGCAGTACTCCAGGCGGTGTTGGCCGAGACCGAGCTGGAACTAGGATGAATAGATTGTATGGATGATCTGTTTTGGCTCACGAGTTTGCTGTTGGTCGTCGCTGTGTTGTTGCGCAGCGAATTCTTCTTCTACCTGCTGTATGTGGTGATTGGCCTACAGGTATTGACGCGGCTGTGGCTGCGGCGCATTGCAACGCGGCTGTCCTGGCGGCGTGAGCTGTTGCCGGCGGCATTTCCGGGCGAGCCGCTCACGGTTACACTCGAAGTCACAAACCAAAGTTTGCTGCCGCTGCCCTGGCTGGCGCTGCACGAGAGTATTCCGCCCGCGCTGCACACCCCGCCGATGGTGCGCGAGGTGTTCTCACTGGGCGCGGGCGAGCAGCGTATCTTGCGCTACACACTGGTCGGGCGACAGCGCGGCTACTACCGGCTTGGCCCACTCACACTGAGCACCGGCGATGTGCTAGGGCTGCGCGAGCGCACGATCGTCGCGCCTGCCACCGACGCATTGACGATTTATCCGAAACTACTGCCGCTGCACGAACTGGGCCTGCCCGCCACGCTGCCATATGGCACGCTAGCGGCACAGCAACGGTTGTTCAGCGATCCAGCCAGGCCGGCTGGCGTCCGGCCGTACCAACCGGCCGATGGCGTGCGGCGGATTGATTGGAAGAGCAGCGCGCACAGCGGTACGCCGCTGGTGCGCAGCTACCAGCCGGCCATTGCGATGGAGACGCTGATTGCGCTGGCCTTCTCGCGTGAAGAATTCGGCAAACTGTTCGCCTACGACCTGATGGAACGAGCGCTTGTCGCCGCCGCTTCGATCGCCGGCCACCTTTCCGCACAGGGCCAGCCGGTCGGCCTCTGCTCGACTGGCACCGACCCGGCCAGCGGTGTAGCGCCCGCCGTGCCGGTCGGCAATGGTCGCGCGCATCTGATCGAGGTGCTTGGCGCACTGGGTCGGCTGGAAATTGCGCAGGCTGGCAGCCTGATCACCACGCTGCCCCGCGCGACGGCCCAGCTCGGTTGGGGCAGCACACTGGTTGTCATAACGGGGCAGCGCGGTTCTGAACTGGTGGCTGCGCTGTTGCCATTACGGCGGCGCGGCCTCAATATCGCGCTGGTGCTTTCCGAGCCAACCCCTGAAGATCTCGCACTGCCGCGCGCCCACGGCATCAGCGCCTACGCGCTCTGGCGGGATGGCAGGCCAACCACCGCTGTTGGGGCGGGTTTCACACCTATCCCGACGCCGCCGCAACCACCGCCGCAATAACAGCGTGATGTACTGCCGGCCCACGCTGCGGGTAGATGCGGTTGTTCATCACTACCACAATGGTATCATGCTGCGGCACAACCACCATGGCCGGCCCGGTGAAACCGGTGTGCCCGAAGCTGCCAGGCGGAACCACTCCCATAAAGTTGAGTCGATCGATCATCCAGCCCAGTCCACAGGCCTGCGCCAGCCCCGCCGTCTGGTTCGTGGTCGCCTGCCGCACAAGCTCCCACGAAAGCAAGGCCTCGCCCAGACTGCAATCTGCCAGCATCGCCCGCCAGTGCTCGCAGAACACACCTATATCTTCTGCCGTCGAGAATAGCCCAGCATGGCCAGCCACGCCGCCAAGCGCGGCCGTGCTTTCGTCGTGGACGCTGCCGTGAACCAGCGCGCCGCGCCAGGTGGTGTCATATTCGGTGGGGGCAATGCGTGGCAGCAGCGCAGGGCCAGGGCAGAAGCCAGTATCGCGCAGGCCCAGCGGCCTAATCACTAAATCAGCGAGTGCGATCTCGAGCGGGGTGCCGCGCAACGCACTGACGATCTCGCCAAGCAGCAACGAATTGACATTGCTGTAGGCCACCGTGCTGCCGGGCGGGCGCTGCGGCATGGTGGCGAGCACCTGGGCCAGCAAGCCGCCGCGCCCAAGCTCACGAAGGGTAGATAGACGAATATCGATGCCAGAGGTATGGGTGAATAGATGCCGAATCGTGACATCTGGCGCGGCGAACTGTGGCAGATACACTTGCACCGAGGCGTCGAGTTCCAAGCGGCCAGCATCGACCAGCCGAAGCGCGGCGGTGGCCGTAAACATCTTGGTCAGCGATGCGACATCATAGATCGTGGTGAGATCGACCCGCTGTTCGCCTTCATACGTTGTGCCGCCATAGGCTGCGCGATGCACAATTTGGCCGCCTTTCGCCACTAGCACGACCGCGCCAGGAAAGATGCGTTGTTCGATCGCAGCGTGAATGATGCTGGAGATGTGGGATAGGTTCATGGCTTGGAGTAAGCGCAGGGGCTGAAAGCTGGGGCGTCGGACTACAACGGAGTGGCGGGGTTTAGGCCTTTAAGGTTGAGACTGAGCTTGAACAAAACCAACGCCTTGGTCGAATCTCGCTATCATTCGGCAGTTGTGCTTACCAAGCTCGTCAACTATATCAGGATTGTCAAAGTCCTTTGAATTTCGATTGAGAAAACAGGCAATAGTAGGGTTTGACTGGCGTAGGTGTGTAATGACAGAAGTGTATACCAGAGCGTCCTGCGGCTTAAGATCGAATAGCTCCTCATTGGTGGCTGCTTCTGCTAGAACTGTAGAAGCTAGCGGGATAACATGCGCAGTGCCAAGCATGCGATTACGGTATTGTGTGAAGCGGTTTTGCTCTTCCTCGTTGCTCTGAATCAGTAATTTCGCGATGTCCTGTATACTATTGATACGTGTGGTATAGGAGGTCGTTCTTACCAATTGCCGCAATTCCGCGTCGAGAACTTGCTGTAACGCTTTGCGGCTCTTCGCTTGCCGTAGGAGTTTTTCGTGAGGTTCAGCTAAACTGTACGCAGGTATGATAAGTTGCGCCTGACCAGACTCGCATAATGTTAAAATTTGCTCGCAGCTCGAGGATTGCTCCTGTTGGAAGACCAGTTCAAGGACGAAGTTCGTTTCGACGTAGATGTTCAAGCAAGAACCTCATGTTCAAAGCGTCCTCCAACAATTGCCGCGTAGAGTCCTGAGTCAATAAGCCAGTGTTCCGAGGATGAAAAATCCTCGGGTAATCTTTCTGAATGAATTACTGCACTAAGCCATGCTGTCACTATCAGTTCTAAGCTTTGGCTACTAATTTGTTCAGGTGTTATTTGGGACTTTTCGAAATACGGCTGTAGAATAGGGCGAGCGTCGATAATGTAGTCTGGATTAATACCACTTTGTGTCTCCTTCGAACTCGCCCACAGGTAGAAGCGATTTGGAAAAGCTATTAGGAAAAAAGGGGCATCCGGATAAATGCCGTGAGCCAAGATATTACGTCGCAAGCGACCCGCCCACTCTGGAGCGGCATCTAGCTTATTTTTAATTTCACTCACGAGTACAAGTTGTTCGTTACGATCATAGACCGCGATATCCCAGCGAGTTGTCATAGCCCAAGCCTTTCGCACACAGCCTCTATTATTACCAGGACTTTCGCTTGCTACCAAAATGTACTCTTTTCTTAGTAGTCTTTTGCGCTGCGCCGCAAAAGACTACTAAGAAAAGAGTACTTCCTTGCCCGCCGCAGGCAAAAAAGACTCTTTAAGCGAAAGTCCTGATTACTTCAATTATAGCATCAGACCAGACGAATAGACTTCAGCCGCGCCCGATAAAGTAGTGCAATTCTACTAGAATGGGAAAGTCCTCATGTGCTTCCTCCACCTTACGGGCGCGGCGCGCAGGCTGGTCGCTCGGCGAGCCAGGGCGCAAAATCGATGTTGGCACCGACCGCCTCGCCGCGCCCATCGGCGTACAACTCGGGGTGATACGGCCCAAGCGCGCTGTTCCAATAATTGTTG
>JACMIM010000239.1 GCA_014381165.1 Roseiflexaceae bacterium | reverse complement strand
TTTTTCTTCGCAGTTTTTTGCGCTGCGGCGCAAAAAACTGCTAATAAAAGCGTACATGTTGGTAGCAAGCGAAAGTCTAGATCAAGTAGGGGCGTATAGTTTGTGTGAGGATGCTTAAAGTGGCGTATCAAGAGATACTCGGCATTCCAATCTGGGGGGAGCACGACGAAGCAACACTGGCCCAGATACAACGTTGTGCTGCCGACCCGGAAGTAGTTGGCGCAGCGCTCATGGCCGACGGCCACAAGGGCTACTCTATGCCGATCGGTGGCGTGATCGCCTACCACGATGCCGTCAGCCCAAGCGGTGTCGGCTATGATATTTCGTGCGGAATCAAGGCCGTGCGCACGCCCATCCGTGCCGCAGAGTTACGTCCACGAATCAGCATGCTAATGGATGAGATCGCGCGCACGGTGGTGTTTGGCATTGGCCAGACTAGCGGCAAAGCGCGCGACCACGAGCTGTTCGACGATCCAGCCTGGCGCGATCAGCCGGCGATTGGCAAGCTCAAGCAGCTGGCCCGTGAGCAGCTTGGCACGGTTGGTTCTGGCAATCACTTCGTCGATCTGTTGGAGGACGAGCAAGGCCTGGTTTGGGTGGCCGTCCACTTTGGCAGCCGTGGCCTGGGCCACCGCACCGCCAGCGGCTTTCTCAATCTGGCCAGCGGGCGCAGCTTCGACGACAAGGCTCCTGGGGAAAGCATGGATCAGCCAGCCACCGTGATCTCGCTTTCCACAAACCTCGGCCAGAGCTACTGGCAAGCCATTGAGCTGGCCGGGCGCTACGCCTATGCTGGGCGCGATTTTGTGGTGCAGCAGGTGCTGGATGTCCTGGGCGCACAGCCAACAGAAATGGTGCATAACCACCACAACTATGCCTGGAAGGAGCGCCACAATGGCAAGGATGTGATTGTAGTGCGTAAGGGCGCGACGCCGGCCTGGCCGGGGCAGCGCGGCGTGATCGGTGGATCCATGGGCGACATCAGCGTGATCGTTGAGGGCCTGGAAAGCGCGGCGGCGGCGGCGGCGCTGCGTAGCACCGTGCATGGTGCGGGCCGTGTCATGAGCCGTACCCAGGCGGCAGGCAAGCGCCGCTGGACTAAAAAGAACGGCAGGCGCGTGCAGGAGCAGCTCAAGCCGGGGGCGATCAGCCGCGAGATGATGCGCGAGTGGCTAGAGCGCGAGAACGTCGAACTGCGCGGCGCAGGCACCGACGAAAGCCCGCACGTCTACCGCCGCCTGCCCGAGGTCTTGGCCCACCACCAAGGCACCATTAAGATTATCCACACGCTCAGGCCATTCGGCGTGGTCATGGCGGGGGAAGAGGTGACGGATCCATACCGGGATTAAGCTGGGCACGAAAAACCCGCTGAGTTGCAGTTCAGCGGGGGACGTAGTTGCAGGTATGCCATTGCATGTTTTGCCCAAAAATGGCAATCGCTCCGCCGTCGATTGCCGTTAGGTGCAATGGTTGGCGAGGCGATTGCACATGTAGCCCAAAAACGGCAATGCCCTCGCCGGCAAAGCGCTTCGTAACACAACATTCTTACG
>JACMIM010000238.1 GCA_014381165.1 Roseiflexaceae bacterium | reverse complement strand
GCCCTCAGCCCTCAGCCCTTGTTTACTCTAATGTTAGCCCTTAGCCCTCAGCCCTCAGCCCTTGTTTACTCTAATGTTAGCCCTTAGCCCTCAGCCCTCAGCCCTTGTTTACTCTTCGGCAAACGTCTTCCGTTCGTAGACTTGCTGCTCGTTGATTGTAAAAGCAACTTCCTCGTAGCCCAGCGGCACATCCTTGCGCAGCGGGTGGCCGATCCAATCCTCGGGCATCAGGATGCGCTGAAGGCTGGGATGGCCCTCGAAGATAATGCCATACATGTCGAACGTTTCGCGCTCCTGGTAGTTCGCTGTGGGAAAGATGCCAGTCAGCGTGGCCACATGCGGGCGATGCTCGGGCAGCCCAACCTTGAGGCACACGCGGTGGCGGTTCTTGTGCGAAAGCATGTGGTAAACCACCTCGAAGCGCGGGTCGCGGCCCAGATAATCGACGCCGGTCAGATTTTCGAGAAAGTTGTAGCTCAACTCGGCGTCGGTGCGCAAGAACTCGACCAGCTCAAGCAGCGCCTCGGGCCGCACCCGGAAGCTCAGGTCGCCACGAAATTCGCGTGTCTCGGTGATTGCCTCGGCAAACTCGGCCTGCACGCGGCTGATAACAGTTGTGTTCATGGAGTCCTCGGTCATCAGTTGCCAGCCAGAGTGTTCGGGCGACGACTGACAAGCTGAAAGCTAGCTAACATGAATCGCCGCGCGCTCACGGCCCAGCAGGTCGAGCTTGGTGTGTTGAACCTTGGTATGGACAGCCATGATCCCGTGGATCAGCGCTTCCGGACGGGGTGGGCAGCCTGCCACATACACATCGACCGGTATGATCTCATCGACGCCCTGTACGATCGCGTAGTTGTTGAACACGCCGCCGCAGGCTGCGCAATCACCCATCGCCAGCACCCACTTCGGCTCGCTCATTTGGTCGTACAGGCGGCGCACCACCGGGGCCATCTTACGCGAGACACGCCCGGCCACAATCATCAGGTCGGCCTGGCGCGGCGAGGCCCGCATGATCTCCATGCCGAAGCGCGAGGTATCGTAGTTTGCGCCCTGGGCGCTCATCATCTCGATCGCGCAGCAGGCCAGGCCAAACAGCAGTGGCCACATCGCATTCGAGCGCGACCAGTTCACGACATATTCAAGCGACGTAGTAACGACGCCAAAATCACCAGCCTTTTGATCTAATCCCATCGCAGCGCCTCTCGCTTGAAGATATAAAATAGGCCGACCAGCAGAATCGCAACGAAGATGCCCATCTCGATCAGGCCGAACCAGCTGAGCTGCTTGTACACCAGCGCAAATGGAAAGAAGAAGACTACCTCAATGTCGAACAGGATGAACAGCATCGCCGCAACGTGGAACTTGACCGGAAAGCGACGCTGGGCAGATCCGATCGGCTCCATGCCCGATTCATATGGCATCAGCTTGCGCTTGGTCAAGTTCTTAGGGCCAAGCACATAGTTGACCGAAATCACAAACACCGCCACGAACACGGCCACCAGAAATAAAACGAGAATTGGAACGTAATCTACCAGCGGTGACATCGAGCGCCCCTTGGTCGATCGCGCTAGGCCGCCGGCTGCGAGCGCCGGGCAAGCGCAGAAACGCGATATGCGGCATCCACATGCGCAATGGTACCACCGAATTATAGCGCGTTGGCGCATTGTGTCAAGAAACACAATCCCGGCGCTGAAGCGCCGAGCTCGTTGGTTTTGCGGCCACCTCGGTGCTAAAGCATCGGGCGATTGCGCTTGGGTGGGCAGCGCAGTTCGCGCGTGTTATGCGCGGTTTGAACCCGTGCAACGCGCTTCAGCGCATTTTAGCGTATCAGACGCCGGATTCATCCGGTGGCCGTGATGGCGGCGCAACATCCCACGCCGCACCCGCTCGTTGCGGTGTGACGTAGACTTTTGCGCAGACTGGGCGCGGGCGGGTTGAAACCCGCTGCTGGTATATAAAACGCGCTGAAGCGCGTTGAACTGCTGCAACGGGCTTCAGCACGTTTCGTCTGCTATCGGCATGGCTTCCAGCCCGCCGACGTGATGGCGGCGCAACATCCCACGCCGCACCCGCTCGTTGCACCCGACTTGCCGCCTGTGCTATACTGGCCGTGCCGCACTAGAATGCACAATCCGCCTGGAGGCATAGCTATGTCAACGCCACCTTTGCAATCGATAAAACTGAGCGGTGTTACCGAACCACTGCTTGCGACCCTGCCGCAGCGCCCGCGCAATGTGGCTGAGACTGGCCTACAGGTCTCGTACATCTCGGATATGGTGCTGCGCGCGCTCTACCTGGTGGGCGAGATGACTGGTCAGCAGCTGGTCGAGATGCTGCACCTGCCGTATGAGGGCGTGCTGGATCAGGCAGTCGCCTATCTGCGCCGTGAACAACTGGTCGAGGTCAAGGGCGCTGGCGGCGTCGGCGAGCGCTCGTACCGCTTCCAGGTTTCGACACGCGGTGTCGAGCGCGCCAAGGAGCTGAACGAGCGCTCACAGTACATGGGGCCGGCCCCGGTGCCGCTGGAAGCCTACACCAAGATCATGCGCGATTACTCGACCCAGAGCCTGGTAGTTTCCGAGGAGTCCATCCGCGAGGCCTTCCAGCACCTGGTGATCAACGACGCCCTGCTGATCCAACTTGGCCCGGCGATCAACTCCGGCCGCTCGGTGTTTCTGTTCGGCCACGCCGGTAATGGCAAGACCAGTATTGCCGAGGCGGTGGCGCGCCTGCTCTCGGACGCGCTGCCGATCCCGCACGCACTGATCGTTGACAGTCAGGTCATTCGCGTGTTCGACCCTATCCACCACGAGATGGTCAACAGCTCGGTCAACAGCGATTGGGCCTACGACCGGCGCTGGGTGCTTTCGAAGCGCCCGATTGTGATCGCCGGCGGCGAGCTGAACATGGACTCGCTCGACCTGACGTATGACGAGTACGCTAAATACTACGAAGCCCCATTGCAGATGAAGGCCAATGGCGGCCTGTTCTTGATCGATGACTTTGGCCGCCAACAGATGCGCCCGCGCGATCTGCTCAACCGCTGGATCGTGCCGCTGGAAAAGCGCGTCGACTATCTGACGCTACACACCGGCAAGAAGATCGAAGTGCCATTCGATCAGTTGATCATCTTCTCGACCAATATCGAGCCGAAGCAACTGGTCGATGAAGCTTTTCTACGGCGCATCCGCTATAAAGTCGAGGTGCAGAACCCCTCGCCAGCGGAGTACCGCGAGATCATGCGGCGCATCTGCCGGACGAAGGGCGTGGCCTACTCCGACGAAGGGCTACGCTACCTGTTCGAGCAAGAGTACGCCAAGCGCAAGTTGGAGCTGCGCGCCGTCCATCCGCGCGACTTGATCGACCAACTGATTGATATCGCCAAATTTACGCGCACCCAGCCCACGATGTCGCGTGAACTGCTGGCGGCGGCGTGCAAATCCTACTTCGTCGAACTGTAGTGATTGCAATCTTATCCGAGGCACAAACGCGCGAAGCGCAAATAGGAGTTACGCAGTTGCCCAAGCGCGTTCATTTCGCCTGCGGCGGGCAAGGAACTAACGAATACTTGTTTCGGTTTTTGGCCCGAAGCGCCAAAACCGAAACAAAAAAGATATCTTCCGTGCTGCGGCAGGCAGGAACCGCCAACTGCGAAAGTCCTGATACTGAAAAGAGGAGTCTATGGAGCGCCAGAACATGCAGACGGTGATTGACAAAGTCGGACGCCGCGGGTCGCTTGGCGAAATTGTGACTGATCGCGAGACAGGCAGCGAGTTCACCACCATTCAGCTCGAAGATGGCCGGTCGATCCTGGTTCTTTCAAGCATGCTCATCGTCCGCGAGGACGGCAGCTACTACCTGCCACTCGACCTCGACCAATTAGAGCAGCAGCGCAGCCAGCGCCCGGGGTTTACGACCGATCAGACTACCGAGCAAACCACGATCGATGGCGATCAACTTGTGCTGCCAATCATCGAGGAGCAGCTGGTGGTCAGCAAACGCGCGGTGGGGCAGGCGACGGTGCGTATCCACACCCGCACGGTCGAGCGCGAGGAGATCGCCAGCCAAACGCTCATGCACGAGCGCGTCGAGGTCGAGCGGGTGCCAATCAATCAGTTCGTGGAGGCAGCCCAGGCCCCACGCGAGGAGGGAGATCTGCTGATCGTGCCGATCTATGAGGAACGGCTGGTGGTGGAAAAGCGGCTGGTGCTGACCGAGGAGCTGCGTATTCGCCGCACGCGCAGCGAGGAAGCCTGGAGCGAACCAGTACGCCTGCGCCGCCAGGAGGTCGAGATCGAGCGCGTACCGACCACAAACACCACAGAATAAATTCCTACCCCAATAGCCCGGCGCTTCAGCGCCGGGTACGCGGAGCTACCAGGTTCTGGCACGAGTGTTGCAATACAGGCGGAGGGAGAGTCGCACAAGCTGTGCTTGCGCGAAAAGCATTCAAGGAGGAAGAGCAATGGCTCAGACAGTAGTTGGCCTGTTCGACACGACGCAGGAGGCCCAGAACGTTGTTCGCGACCTGGAAGCCAATGGCGGGTTCAACAACAGTGATATCAGCATCGTCTCGAATGATGCATCGGGCGAGTTTGCCACCAGCCAGGGCGGCGACAAGATGGACGACAACGCAGCTGAACAGGCTGGTTCGGGCGCGGTTGCTGGCACGGCAACTGGCGCTGGCCTCGGCTTGCTGGCCGGTCTTGCGGCACTGGCCATCCCGGGCGTTGGCCCGATCATTGCCGCCGGCCCGCTGGCCGCAGCGCTCGGCGCTGGCGCAGCGACAGTTGGTGCAGCGACGGCGCTTGGTGCTGGTATCGGTGCCGCTTCGGGCGCACTGGTTGGCCCGCTGGTCGACGCTGGCATTCCCCGCCCCGACGCCGAGGTCTATACCGAGGGTGTTCGCCGTGGCGGCACGCTGGTAGTTGTTCGCGCCGACGAGGCTGGCGAGGCTGAGACGGCAGCTGACATTATGTCGCGCTACAATGTCGTCGACATCGACCGCCGCTCCGAGGATTACCGCACGAACGGCTGGAACTACGACGACGCTGCGCAGCCCTATACCACCGACGAGATCACGGGCTTCCGCTCGCGCTACGATTCGGATCCCGAGATGTACGGCGGTGTGGCTACGGCCCCTGTTGCCGTGACCGACACGACCAACACAACCCGCACCATCGACCGCGACCGCACCATCGATCGCGACCGCAGCATCGACCGCACCGGCGACGATGTGCTGGAAGTGATCGAGGAGGATATCGAGGTCGGCAAGCGCGCCGTTCAGGGTGGCGGCGTGCGGGTACGCACGTTTGTCACCGAGCGCCCGGTCGAGGAGCAGGTAACACTGCGCCAGGAGCGCGTCGAGATCGAGCGGCATCCAGTCGACCGCGATGTCAGCAACACCGACATGGCCTTCGAGGAGCGCACAATTGAGATGACCGAAAGCTCTGAGGAGGCGGTTGTCGCCAAGCGCACGCGCGTGGTCGAGGAAGTTGTGCTGCGCAAGGATGTCGACGAGCGCACCGAAACCGTTCGCGACACCGTGCGACGCCAGGATGTGGATGTGCAGGATCTGAGCGGCAGCACCACCACCGTGGACGCGACCCGCACCACGGACGCGACCCGCAGCGTCGGTGGGGCCGAGTTCTCGACCTACGACAGCGACTTCCGCAACCACTACCAGAGCAACTTTGCCACCAGCGGCATGGATTACGATTCGTATGGCCCAGTCTATCGCTACGGCTACAACCTGGCTGGCGACGACCGCTACCGCGATTCGGACTGGACGACGGTAGAAACCGACGCCCGCACCCGCTGGGAAGAGCGCAACCCCGGCACTTGGGATCAGTTCAAGGACGGCGTGCGCTACGCTTGGGATCGCGCCCGCGGCAAGGCGTAAACAGCAGCTGAACCAGCCCGTTGATGCAGTGACAAGATGACAAGATGACGAGATGACAGAATACTTGTCATCTCGTCATCTTGTCATCTTGTCATCTTGTCATCTTGTCATCTTGTCATCTTGTC
>JACMIM010000237.1 GCA_014381165.1 Roseiflexaceae bacterium | reverse complement strand
AGCGCGGTCGACATCGCGCCAGACGGCACGGTTGTGTTGGCGGGCAGCTTTCCCGGCTATGCACCAAGCGGTGTGATCACACGGGTGTTAAACGACGGCACCAGCGGCCTGGTGATCAGAGCCGATCGCGATGGCAGCGCACTGCGCTCGATCAGCCGGATTGGCACGCGGGTCAACGACATGGAAATCGGCGCGGACGGTCGGATCATTGTGTGCGGCGATTTCGGCGTGGCTGCGCTCGACGCCGAGGCCGACACCGTGCTGTGGAGCGCCAACCCCGGCGAGGGCCGGCGCTGCGCGGTCGGCACAGATGGCACGGTGGCATTCATCGCCAACGGCAACGCCTATGTCTATAACGCCGTCGGCGACGCGCTAAAGACCTGGGCGATCGGCGGCACCACCCAGGACGACATCACAGTCGATGGGGCCAGCGGACTGGTGCTGGCCGGTGGCTACACGCAGAAGAATGTTGCGGGGCAGTGCAGCGGTGTGCTGAAAGTACCATATGTGCGAGCTTGGCGCTACAATGGCCAGTTGGCATGGAGCGCGTATGACGCCAGCGCCCAGCAGGCCCAATCCGCCAGCCAGTGCGCCGATTCGCGCGTGCAGCGCCTGGCGATCGGGCGCGATGGCAAGCTCTACCTGGCCGGCACTACCGATGGCGGCAACACCGCTTTTGCACGCGATCCGCAGAATATTGCCACACAGTTGGGCAACCGCCAGGTCAAGTTCGACAAATACAACGACCCATATAACCTCGGGCCGGGTACCTACACCTGGTTTGGCCGGTATGATGGCGCGCAGGGCCAGCTGCTGCTCGGCCAGTTCCTGCTGACGCGCATGGACAGTAACAAGGGCAACTCGGTCGGGCCGCGTGCGATCAGCGCCGACGCCGACGGCACGATCTACCTGGCTGGCGAGGCCTACTACAAGCTGGCCAACCGCGAGGCCCAACGTGTGGGCGGCCTAGCCGTCGGCGAGTACGAGGGCGGCGAGGCCTTTGTGGCGGTGTTCACACCGGATCTCAAGCTGCGCATACGCTGGACGCCACTGGCTGGCCCTGCGCCGTCCAGCGCCGGCGGTTCGCCCGCCGTGGGCATTGCCGTGCGCGATGGCCGCGCCGCTGCCGCACTGACGTTTGCGCCCAAAAGCGGCATCACCCGCAGCCTGATCACGCTCAACGCGCTTCAGCCCGCGCCAAGCGGCGCTAACGATGGCTATCTGGTGGTCTGGAAATGAATGTTTGCTGCCGTAAGAAGTGATACAATAGCCGTCAGCAGCAAGCAGGAGGCACCATGAAGCTTTCACCAGCCAAGATCGAGAGCTACGCCGAACGGCTGGTCGATCAGCTCGCCGAGATCGACGGCGTGCTGTTCCAGGCCGACGATGGGCAGCTGCGCATGGGCATGCGCGAGATTATGACCGACGAATTGATGGCCGAGGAACTGCTCGAAGCCGAGGTTCATAAGCTACTTCAAAGCTACAAATACGAGATTACAATGGGCCGCATGAGCTACGATGATCTGTTCAAGAAAATTCGCAGCCGCATGATCGCCGAGCGCCGGATCGTACTGTGACAAGATGACGAGATGACAAGATGACAGAGAACGCATCTCGTCATCTTGTCATCTTGTCATCTTGTCACCTCGTCATCTCGTCATCTCGTCATCTTGTCATCTCCCCGCTGCTCGTAGCTCGCCGATGTACTGCTGGATGGCCCAATAGGCTGGGCGCGGCCGGTAGCCGCCGTCGAGGATCGAGAACGAGGCCTGCTCGTGGGCAGGCAGCCCCTGCTGGGCTTTGATTGGGCCGAAGTTCAAATTCCACAGAAACATCGCGCCAACCCACGGGTACTGGTCGGCAGTCTGGCGCATCGCCCCCACGATATACTCAGCCTGCTGCGCGTCCGTCACTTGGTTGCCAAATTCAAACCCTGGCGAGTTGTTCTGCGTGGCCCAGCCGAATTCGGT
>JACMIM010000236.1 GCA_014381165.1 Roseiflexaceae bacterium | reverse complement strand
TGCGCAGCGCCCGCATCAGCAGCGGCGAGGACGGGCTGACCTCAGCGGAAAGCCAATCTTGCGGCAGCCGGTACTGATCTTCGGGAAACCACCAGCGCATGGGCAGGCGCTGAACCACGAAGCCATCCAGCAGGTCGAGGTTTTGTGGGTAGTTGTCGATATTTTCCTGGAGCATCAGCACCGCCTGCACCTCCGGCCCTGGTGCGGCGGTCAGCGCGGGCTGCTGTTGCGTCTTAACGGTGAAGTTGCGGGTGTACCAGCTCCAGATCGTCTCGTTGTCATACCAGATCGCCATGTCCATGCCGCCGGTACGCTTGATCGAAGCAAGTTCCAGCCGCTCCAGCACGCGGCTCACGTCTGGCGTCGATTGTACGAAGATCAGCATTTCCCTGGGTGTATCGCCCCACAGATAATTGATCTGATAGGAGCTGCGCAGTGTGTACGCACCGCCGACCAGGATTGTGGCCAACGCCAGTGCGCCAACCGCCTCGCGGAAGCTGCGCAGCAGGCCGTAGCAGACAGTCGCCGCCGCGAGCAGCAGCAGCAGGCTTGGCCCGATCAGGCCTACCGGCGCGCCTGTGCCAAGCGTTGTATCGCTGCCGGTACTCATGGCGATCAGCATGAGGGTGAGCACTGCCAGCCCGCCTATAATCGCCAGATAGATCGCCAGGGCGCGTGGCAAGCCTCTATCGACAGCCTCGCTCTCGTGGATGAGAAAAGTGCTGCCCTCTTCGTCCACTGAACGTTGTGGCGGGGCAGCGCGGAACGCCCAGCCAAGCGTGTTCGCCAGCGCCCAAGCCGCCAGCAGCACCAGCGGTAGCGCCACATGCATGGTCAGCCAGGGCATCTTTTCGCCCGCCCACGAGTAGATGAACAGCGTCGCTGCCGACCACCAGACCAGCATGGCTGGCAGGGCCACACGCCAATTGATTACGGAAGGATCGCGAATGATAGCGGCCTCGCGCTGGCGCAGCGCGCGTGCCGCCAACCAGCCGGTCATTGCCACACCTACGACGCCCCACAACAGCGCCAGCGGTTCGTAGACCGTCAGCAACATGGTGTAGTAGTAGGCTGGCTGCCCGCCGCGCTGGACATCGTGCTGCGCCAGCCAGTACAGTACCGAGCCAAACATGCCACTGACAATGCCAACCGGGTTGGTCAGGAACGCGCTGAAGAAGAACGCATAGATTATGAAAAAGATGCCAAGTGCAACCCACAGCCGCCGGTCGGTTCGCAGGCTGGCGAACACCTCCACCGCAGGGTCGCCGATCGAGCGGGCGCGCTGCCAGGGCGTCAGGCCATTCCGCCCCTTCACCCGCCAGATCAACGCCGCCGTGACGCCCAATCCCAGGCTCAACGCGCCGATCGCCAGCAGCACCGCCGGGTGGCCAAAGAACTGGCCCAGCTTCACGAAGTAGGCTGCAAAGCTATTGTCGGGCTGGTGGCGCACGCACAGGCCATAGGCATTGTCGGCAGTCGGTAGTGGCGAGAGGCCGAAGATCGGGCCGGGCGTATACTGCATCGGGTTGGCGG
>JACMIM010000235.1 GCA_014381165.1 Roseiflexaceae bacterium | reverse complement strand
TTTGAACGTACATACTCGAACAGCTGTGGGATCGAGCGGGCGTACACCTCGGGATCGTAGTACGCGCCAGGAAAGCTGCTGTCGAGGCGTTCAAGGCCCTTGCCGCGGTGGGTTGCCTGCGGCGCTTCTTTCGAAGGCACGGCAGTCGCGGCGGTAATGTCCTTGACCCGCCCGCCGTAGCCGCCCATCTGGCAGCGCACGGCAAGAAAGCCCTGCTCCTGGTACTTGATCACGTTTTCGGTGACTTCCTGCGGCTCGCGCCCGTCGGCATGGCGGTAGACCATGGCGGCCTCGCGGCACTTGCCGCCGATCAGATCGTACACTGGCATGTTGGCAACCTTGCCCTTGATATCCCACAGCGCCATGTCAACGCCGCTGATCGCGTTGTTCAGCACCGGGCCGTTGCGCCAGTACGAATTCAGGTACATCAGCCGCCACACATCCTCGATATTCGCCGGGTCGCGGCCAACCAGCAGCGGTTCGAGGTACTCCTCGACCGCCTTTGCCACCAAGCTCGGGCGCTGTGTAAAGGTAGCACAGCCCAGCCCGTACAGGCCATCCTGGTCGGTCTCGACCTTGACAACAATCAGCGTAATGCCATCCGGCGCGGTGAGGATTGGTCGAACGCGCGTGATCTTCATTGAGTGTCCCCGTAATTGCATCAACTACCGCTTCTTTTTACCACGAAGAACACGAAGAAAAGAAGAACACGAAGGTTCTTCTATGTCCGATCCTTCGTGTCCTTCGTGTTCTTCGTGCCCTTCGTGGTTTATGAGTACACTGCCTGTTGCAAACCGCGGATATAGCCGATCGCATACAGCCGCCCAAAGGCCGAGTAGCCCGCATTGGTGTTGCTGTCGCCATCGACGGTCGGGACGTGGTCGGGGCGCAGCACGCCGTCGAAGTTGATCTCGCTGTATGCCTTCATACACGCCAGCATGTCGGTTTTGCCGTCATCGTGCCAGGTTTCCTCGAATGATTCGGGCGTGCCGCGCACATCGCGAAAGTGGACAAAGAATAGCTTGTTCTGGCGGCCAAACTGGCGAATGGCCTGGGGCAGATCGTCGGTCATCAGCGTGAAGTTGCCCTGGCACATGGTGATGCCGTTCATTGGGCTGGGGGCAAGATCGAGCAGCCGCTGAAAATTCTCGACGCTGCGCATGATCCGGCCCACGCCACGGATGGGCGAAAGCGGCGGATCATCGGGGTGCATGGCCAGCTTGACACCGGCCTTTTCGGCGACCGGCAGCACGCGGCGCAGGAAATAGGCCAGGTTTTCCCACAACTCGTCTTCCGAGATCGGCCCAAGCTCGGTGTTGGGCTGATCGCGCATGGCGGCGTAGTCGAATGCAGTGACGACTGATCCGCCGCGCGAGGGCCGCGCGAACTCGGTGCGCAGCCAATTGAAGTCGGTCATCCACTCGTAGCACCACACCGGAATGCCGAGGCGGCCCATGTTTTCGATCAGTGCGCAGGCGGTATCGATCTCGTCGTCGCGCCCGGGCAGGCCGCGCTTGGCCTTGTTGAGCGGCGGGCGCGCTTCGATCACTGCTAGCCTGAAACCGCCCGCTTCGTAGGCTGCTTGCATCTCTCGCAGTGGCTCGATCTCGCGCGAAAGATTTCCGTCGGGGTCAAATGGCAGCCCGCCCACCGCGTGCTGTACCCCGGCCTGCTGCGCCAACCGCCAGACCGGTGACGGCGTGATCGGCAGAAACTCGGCGATCTGCATCATACTTCGTCCTTTTTCTTGATGGCGGCAAAAAGACGAAGGACGAAAGACGAAGTTCGTCTTTCGTCCTTCGTCCTCGTTCTACACCGGCAGCAATTCCGACAGGCGCTCGGCCTCGATAATTGGATGGCTGGCGTGCAAGTAGCATGATGCAGCCTGGCGCTCGGCGATCTGAAATAACGGCGGCTGCTGCTGGCAGACATCCATCACATACGGGCAGCGCGAGCTGAAGCGGCAGCCCGTGTTCGTTTCGCTCGATTCCGACTCCCTGGCTTTGAGTTCGCTCTCGCCCCAGCGGCGGTTGAGATCAGGCCAGGGGATCGAATCGATCAGCAGGCGGGTGTAGGGATGCTGCGGCGCTTTGATCACGGCGTCGACATCGCCGGCTTCCATGACCTGCCCGCGGTACAGCACGATGATCGACTTGGCGATGTGAAACGCGGTGGTCAGATCATGCGTGATGTAGATAATCGAGACACCATGGTTGCGCTGCAAATTCCGCAGCGTTTCCAGAATATTCGCCCGCAACGACGCATCGACCATCGAGACTGGTTCGTCGGCAATCAGCAAGCGCGGTTTCAGCAGCAGCGCGCGCGCGACGTTGATCCGCTGGCGTTGGCCACCTGAAAGCTGGTGGGGGAAACGGCCCAATGTGTCCTCGGGGCGCAGACCGACGGCGGTGAGTGCGTCGTCCATCTTGGCGCGCGCCTCGCGCTTCGATTTCGCCAGTTTGAAGCGCTCGATTGGTACCGACAACAGATGATCGACCGTGTAGAACGGGTTGAAGACCGCGAACGGGTCTTGGAACACCGCTTGTACCTCACGCCGAAAAGCGATACGGTCACCGCCCGAAAGCTTGCTGATGTCCTGGCCCTTGTAGAAAATCTGGCCCTTGGTCGGCTCGATGAAGCCAAGCAGCAGCATGGCCAGTGTGGTTTTGCCACTGCCGCTTTCGCCTGCCACGGTCATGATCGTCGGCTCGTTCTCGGCCAGCGTCAGCGACACATCGCTGAGCGCCGTTGTCGACGATTTCTGGAGTACGCCGCGCGAGTACACTTTGCTGACATTGCGTAATTCAAGCAGATCTGCCATGTATCCAGCCTTTCAGGAGTTCGTAGCTACTTGACTGCCTCGGCAACGGCAAGCGTGGCGTCGATTGGCTCGCCATGGTAGAGGTGGCAGGCCACGCTTCGCCCGCTCGGCAATGCCAGAATCTCGGGCCGCAGCGTTTTGCACACATCGCCAATCATCTGGGGGCAGCGCGGGTGAAAGGCGCAACCGCTTGGCAGGCGCAGCAGCGAAGGTGCCAGGCCAGGAATACCCTGGAATACACCTTTGTTTTCCAAACTCGGCAAACTGCTGATCAAGGCTTGCGTATACGGGTGGCACGGCTCGGTAAACATCTCGCGCACGCTGGAGTTTTCTACCAGCCGCCCGGCATACATCACCGCCACCCGATCGACGAACTGCGCCATCAGGCCCATGTCGTGGCCGATCAGGATGATCGCCGCGCCGAGTTGCTGCTGCACCCGGTTCAGTGTTTCCATGACCTGCCGCTGCGTTACCACGTCGAGCGCGCTGGTTGGTTCGTCGGCAATGATTACCTGTGGCCTGAGCAAAATGCTGATCGCAATGCACACACGCTGCTTCATGCCGCCCGAAAGCTCGTGCGCGTACATCTTGAACACGCCCGCTTTGAGATCGACCGACTCCAGCGCGTGGATCGCGCGATCGCGCATTTCATATTTTGGCAGGTTCGGCATGTGCGCTTTGATCGCGTCGACCATCTGTGCGCCGATGCGCATCACCGGGTTGAGCGAGTTCATCGCACCCTGCGGGATGTAGGCGATCTTGCTCAAGCGCGCCTTGAGCATATCCTGG
>JACMIM010000234.1 GCA_014381165.1 Roseiflexaceae bacterium | reverse complement strand
GGGCGCGTATGCCGTGCGGCGAACGATTGTGGCTCGTTCGGGGCGCGTGGGCATCTGGCCGCAGGCGCTGCTCGTATCGGGCGCGGTGGTGCTGATCGGCGCACTGATCGCGGCGGCAACCGCTGGTGGCAGCCCGCTTGTGATCGATCGACCATCACTCCAGGGCTTTAACTTTTCGGGCGGCGCAACGATCAGCGCGGCCTTTTTTGCACTGCTGCTGGGCTTGACAGTCTACACTGCCGCATTCATTGCCGAGGTCGTGCGGGCCGGTATTCAGGCGGTCAACAAAGGCCAGGGCGAGGCCGCGCAGGCGCTTGGACTCACGCCCAGCCAAACCATGCGCATGATTATCTTTCCGCAAGCCCTGCGCGTGATCATTCCGCCACTCACCAACCAGTACCTCAACCTGACCAAGAATTCCAGCCTTGGCATTCTGGTGGCCTTTCCCGACCTGTTCTTTGTTTCGACGACGATCAACAACCAAAGCGGGCGCGCGGTGCAGGTGGTGGCGATCGTGATGGCCTGTTACTTAACCGTGAGCCTGGGTACATCGCTGCTGACCAACCTGTACAACGCCCGCCTGCGCCGCGCCGAGCGGTGAGGGTGCGGGACAGGATTGCGCCGTAGGTTCTGGCTTGTATGTGTAAGGGCACCCCATGGGAACGACCGCATCGACGATTCGACCGCCGCGCACCTCGACAACCCCACTTGGTTGGTTGCGGCGTAATTTATTCAATAGTTGGCTGAATACGCTGATCACACTGTTTCTGCTGTGGGCGATTCCAACCGTGTTGTACCAGCTGGCGCGCTGGATTATTGGCGAGGCAACCTGGGATCCGGTGATTGCCAACCTGCGCCTGCTGATGACCGGGCGCTACCCGTTGGATCAGGTCTGGCGTGTGCAAGTGTGCGTTGCGATTGTGTTCGCGCTGCTTGGCCTGAGCGCAGGGGTGTGGCGCGGGATCGTGCGAGCGGTTGCTGCGGGGCTTGCGATCATTGCGGCGGCACTGGCACTGTTGCCGTTTGGTCTCGATACGCGCGTGTGGTTGCTTGGCATCGCGGCGCTGATCGGCCTTGGCTACGCAGCCAGCTTTCGTGCGCCCAAGCAGCTACGCCTGCCCACCACGGTGGCCTGGCTGGTTTCGCCGTTTGTGCTGCTGCTGCTGATTCGTGGCGGGTTTGGCCTGCTGCCATTGGTCGAAACTGGGCTGTGGGGCGGCCTGCTGCTGACCATCATGCTGGCGGTGGTTGGGATTGTCGCCTCGTTTCCACTCGGCGTGCTGCTGGCGCTTGGGCGGCGCAGCAGCCTGCCGGTTGTCAAGTGGTTTTGTGTGCTGTACATCGAGATTGTGCGCGGCGTCCCGCTGATCACCGTGCTGTTTATGTCGGTGCTGATGCTGCCGCTGTTTCTGCCAGCCAATCTGCGCGTGGACAACCTGGCCCGCGTGATGGTCGCGATCACGCTGTTCAGTGCGGCCTACCTTGCCGAAAATATTCGCGGCGGCCTGCAAGCTGTGCCCACCGGCCAAGTCGAAGCGGCGCGCGCGTTGGGGCTGAATGTGTTTCAGAACACGTTCTTGATCGTGCTGCCACAAGCACTACGCGCCGTCATTCCGGCGATTGTCGGCCAGTTCATTAGCTTGTTCAAAGACACCTCGCTGGTTTCGATTGTGGGCCTGGCCGAATTATTGGGCATCGCCGGCATTGTGATCAACCAACCCGAATGGCTGGCCGTCACCGGCGGTGTCGAACGCGAGGTGCTGCTGTTTGTGGCGCTGATCTACTGGATGTTCTGCTTCGCGCTTTCGCAGGTTAGCCGCCGAATCGAACTGAATCTGGGCGTTGGAACGCGGTAGATCACCGCAATAACTCATTACCGCGAAGGACACGAAAGACACGAAGGACACGAAGGACGAGATAAGAACGATTGCCAATCCTTGCATCCCTTCGTGTCTTTCTTCGCCTTCGTGCGCTTCGTGGTAGTGTACGGTAGATTACGACAACAACTCATTACCGCGAAGAACACGAAAGACACGAAGGACACGAAGGACGAGATAGGAACGATTGCCAATCCTTGCATCCCTTCGTGTGTTTTTTCATCTTCGTGTTCTTCGTGGTAATGTGTGGTCATAACAGTATGGAGTGACATAATGAGTACACAAGCAGCCGACGACGATATTATTATTTGTCGAGACGTGCACAAGTGGTATGGCGATTTTCATGTGCTGAATGGTATCAGCGCTACCGTTCAGCGTGGCGAGGTGATTGTGATCTTCGGCCCCTCGGGTTCGGGGAAATCCACCTTTATTCGCACGCTCAACCGGCTAGAAACCTACCAGCAGGGCAGCATCGTGGTCGACGGCATCGAGATGAGCGACGATATCCGCAACATCGAGGCTATTCGGCGCGAGACAGGCATGGTTTTTCAACAGTTCAACCTGTTTCCGCATTTGACGGTGCTGCAAAATATCACGCTTGCACCGCTGCATGTGCGGAAAAAGAAAAAGGCCGAGGCTGAACAGATCGCCTACGAACTGTTAGAGCGGGTTGGCATCCGCGAGCAGGCGCTGAAGTACCCGGCGCAGCTTTCCGGCGGGCAGCAGCAACGCGTGGCGATTGCCCGTGCGCTGGCCATGCAGCCACGCATTCTGTTGTTCGATGAGCCAACCTCGGCGCTCGACCCGGAGATGATCAAGGAAGTGCTGGAGGTGATGAAGGAACTGGCCCATACCGGCATCACCATGTTGGTTGTCACCCACGAAATGGGCTTTGCCCGCGAGGTAGCCGACCGCATGCTGTTCTTTGATAAGGGCCAGATCGTGGAACAAGGCACGCCAGCGCAAATTTTCACCGCACCGCAGCAGGATCGCACCAAGCTTTTCCTCTCGCAAATCCTCTAGCTCCTCTTAAGAATTAGGACTTACGCAGTTGGCGCTCTCCGCCTGCGGCAGTAGGGAACAGTTATCTTTTTTGTTTTGCTTTTTGGCGCTTTGCGCCAAGAAGCAAAACAATATGTTCTTATTCCTTGCCCGCCGCAGGCGAAATGAAAGCGCTTGGGCAACTGCGTAAGTCCTAAAGAATAAACGGTGGATGCGCCTCGCGGAAGGGAGTCGTGTCAAG
>JACMIM010000233.1 GCA_014381165.1 Roseiflexaceae bacterium | reverse complement strand
CGCTACGGCCACCTCGGCAATGGCGTGTCCGGCGACCAGGTAGCGTTTGGCCTGCCGGATGCGTACCTGGCGCAAGTAGGTATGCGGCGGAATGCCAACAGACTGCGCAAAAACCCGCACCAGGTGATAGCGACTGAGACCGGTCAGATGCGCTAAGGTGTCGAGGGAGACATCCTCGGCATAGTGCGCGTCGCAATAATCCTTAATCTGGGTTACCGCACGCGGTTCAGCGCCGATGCGGGCAAGCACCGGTGGGTCATCGGCGTGGCGGCGAATCAATGCGGCGAGCGCAACGAGCAGGGCTGTCTCGTGTTCAATCACCGGCGTCGCCGCACGCTCAAGCGTGCAATGCGCCTGCCGCAGTTGATGGGCGACGACGGGGTCATCGATTGCGCCGGCCGCAAAAAAGGGTGGCGCGTACGACCGGTCGGCAAGTTCGGAAACAACGCGCTGGAGCATGGTGACATCGAGGTAGAACATGCGGTAGCTCCATCCCGCGTCGCCGGCGGGTTGGCCGGTATGCGCTTCGCCCGGAACACACAGGTTGATGACGCCCGGCGTCGCAACGATGTTCTCGCCCCGATAGAAATACCCTAATGCCCCCTGTTCGATGATGCCGACAGCGTAGCACTCGTGCATATGCCGCGGAAACGATTGAGTCAGCCGGCGCCCGCACAGCAGTTCCAGATTGTTGAACTGCGGCAAACGCCAGATTTTCGGTTGCACGAACGCCAGATCATGCACGATCGTTATCCTCTCGCCTGGCGCATGCACGGCGCCGTAAGCGTATGCTGCGTGCGCTCACACGTCACACCACCAACGTGAGCAGATCCGTCCCCATGGTAACCGGCCCGGCAAAGTCGCGCTGCACGTCAGCTTCAAGCGCTGCCAACATCGTGGTGCTCATCGGAGCGAAATGCGTGAGCACAAGGTGCGTAACACCGGCCTGAGCCGCGATCTTCCCCGCTTGCCCCGATGTTGTTATCACATGCTGGGCCACCTGATGACGGGCGGCGGTGGTCACGTCGGCATCGGCCAGGAAGCAACATTGAACGAGAACGTCGGCGCCGCGTGCGAGGGCGATGAGGTTGTCGCAGGGGATGGTATCGCCGTATCGCCACTGACAACGACGGTTCTCCCCCCAGCCTGGAGCCGATAGGCCAGACACGGCCACTCCTTCCAGGTTAAGCCCAGACCGATACCGTGATCGACGGCAGCCGCCGTCACCGCCCATGGGCCACACTGAAGGGATTGCGCGCCGACGATTGGCACAACCTGCACCACATCAGCGATCTCCCGCTCCACAAGGCCGGTTGTTCGCGCCAGTGCCTGAGCAAAATGAATCTCGCGGCGATAGACCTGCCCAAGGAGCGCCTGGACGATCGCATCGGTGCCGGGCGGGCCGACAAACGGCAGGTGCGCTGCTCCACCATGCCAGGCCGTCAGCAACAGATCGCCCAGGTTTCCAATGTGATCGTAGTGATGATGCGTGATCAGTATCGCCGCGAGATCGGTTGGGTCTACGCCGGCGCGCACGACTTGCGTCGTGACACCGCGACCTGCATCGACGACAAGATGGGAATCCTGATACGAGAGGAGGACTGCGGGACCCTGTCGTTCGGGGAGAGCACTGGGACTCCCAGTACCGAGTAACGTAAGACGTACCATTGCGCCTCGCAGCGAGTAACGAGGTTTCCGTTACTGGACAAACGCTTTATTTCACACGAGAACTGCATGTATGATACGGAATGTACCCGTGTGCTGGAAGGGTCAATCACTGCGGAGTGGGCAGACACATTTTAACGGATCATGAGCAGGCCCCTACTCATTACGGATAGCGATTGTGGTGAGACCCTAAAACCGGGTCTTGCTCAACTTCCGTGCAAGAGCAAGCCAGTCAGAAATTTGTTATGCTTCCTAGCTTCTGTATCCTTGCTTTCGAGCAATTACTCTAGAAGCTAAAGACCAATGGTTGCTTCGTTGTTCACGTCCTTGTTTTTTGGACTCACGGTATTTGACATTCATATCACATCCCAAACCCTTATTATCTCTGCTCACGCTTCAGCCACACGTGCGACGTGCCCGCGTTGTGGTCAAGCCGCGTCCAGTGTCCATAGTTCCTATACACGTTCACCACGTGACCTGCCCGTCAGCGAGTATGCTGTCCGCCTCGTCCTCCAAATACGTCGCTTTCGTTGTTCGAATCAGGCTTGTCCCGCTGTGACATTCGCCGAGCGTCTGGGTGATTATCTGCGACCCTACGCGCAACGCACTACCCGCTTACGAGATACACTCCAACAGCTTGGGCTCGCTCTTGGTGGTGCCCCTGGCGAGCGCGCAAGCAAACGACTTCACATGTCATCGAGCCGCCATACGCTCCTACGCCTCGTCCGCCTCGTTCCCGCATCACCTGTCGCTGCGCCTCGGGTTCTTGGTGTGGATGACTTCGCGCTGCGTAAAGGTCAGACGTACGGCACAATCCTGCTGGATCTTGAACAACGGTGTCCGATTGATCTATTACCTGAACGTAGTGCTGCTGTTCTGGAAATTTGGCTCAAGCAGCATCCTGGCGCCGAGATCATTGCCCGTGACCGCGGACCGGAGTATATTCGAGGTGCCACGGCAGGTGCGCCTGATGCAATTCAAGTCGCAGACCGCTTCCATCTCCTGTGTAATTTGCGAGAAGCGCTCGAACGTATGCTTGAGCGTGCCCATACGAACCTTCGCTCACGGCTGGCAACGACACAACTCGTCCAGAACGTGCCACTCGCATCACCAGTGCCACTACGCCGCCGAAAGCGTACGGGAACTGAGGGTAAGCTG
>JACMIM010000029.1 GCA_014381165.1 Roseiflexaceae bacterium | reverse complement strand
TCGAGGCGATCGATAAGATGACAAGGTGACTGGGTGACAAGATGACTGGGTGACCGGGTGACAAGATGACAAGATGACAAGATGACTGGGTGACAAGATGACCGGATGCGCGCGTCATCTTGTCATCTTGTCATCTTGTCAGAAGGAGAGGGTGCAATGACCGCTGAAGTGAAAAAGACCAACTTGATCGGCCTGACGGCTCAGGAGTACCATGGCAACCCGACCACGCTGTGCCAGGGCTGTGGCCACAACTCGATCACCAGCCAGATCATTGCGGCAGCCTTTGATCTGGCGATCAACCCGCATCAGGTGATCAAGATGAGTGGAATTGGCTGTTCGTCGAAGACGCCGGCCTATTTCCTCAATCGCGCCCACGGCTTCAACACGCTGCACGGGCGCATGCCCTCGGTGACAACCGGGGCCATGCTGGCCAACCGCAGTGTGCTGGCGATCGGCGTCAGCGGCGATGGCGACACCGGCTCGATCGGCCTGGGCCAGTTCAAGCACATGGTGCGGCGCAACGTGCCAGTGGTGTACATTGTCGAGAACAATGGTGTCTACGGCCTGACCAAGGGCCAGCACTCGGCCACAGCCGATGTGGGCCAGAAGCTCAAGTACGCTGGCACAAATGCGCTGCCGCCGATCGACGTGTGCATCGAGGCGCTGGTGGCCGACTGCGGCTTTGTGGCGCGC
This sequence comes from Roseiflexaceae bacterium, assembly GCA_014381165.1. Lineage (GTDB taxonomy): Bacteria > Chloroflexota > Chloroflexia > Chloroflexales > Roseiflexaceae > JACMIM01. The sequence goes on along the minus strand of JACMIM010000029.1, from coordinate 6,286 downwards.
TCGTTTGCCGGCGATGCCCGCCAGGTGCGCGAGCTGCTGAAGATCGCCATGAGCTTCAATGGCACCGCTGTGCTCGATATCATCAGCCCGTGTGTGACGTTCAACAACCTGGATGACTCGACCAAGAGCTATGGCTATGGCAAAGAGCACGAGGAGCGCATTCAGGAGCTTCAGTTCATCCAGGCCTTTGACGAGATCAGCGTGGACTATGCGGAAGGCGACACGCAACTGGTCAAAATGCACGATGGGCAGGCGATTCGGCTCAAAAAGCTGACGCGCGACTACGATCCAACCAGTAAATGGCGGGCGCTCGAGCTGATGGAGAAAGCGCGGGAGCGCGGCGAATTCATCACCGGGCTGCTGTATTTCAATGAGCAGCGCGCCACTCTGCCAGAAACGTTGGGCCTGATCGACGCGCCGCTGGCCGGCCTGCGCTCGGAGCAGCTGCGCCCCAGCCGCGCCAGCTTCGACGCGCTCATGGCCGAGTTGATGTAGCAGGCTTTGCGCGAGAGCGGCTAGCGTAGGCAAGCAGCGGGCGATCTTTGGCGAGTGATACTCAACTATTGGGCAGAGACACCATGCAATCACTGCAACTCCGGCGAATCGCCATCTGGACGCTCGCCAGCCTTGTGCTGGCGCTCCTCGTCGTAGCGCCAACCGCCCAAGGGCAGGTGAATCACGCACTGCCGCGCGCGCCCGCCGCTCAAGCGACTGCGACGCCTGCCGCGCCGACCTACGCCTTTCCGGTGCAGCTGACCGCCGCCGGCAAAAAGAAGGGCAAGATCAGCTACGGCAAATACCACCACGATTACCCCGCCGCCGACATTTTCTGCCCAGTCGGCAGTCGTTTTGTCGCGCCAATCAGCGGCGTGGTCGATTTCGTGGCCGCTGAAGATACCTGGAATGCCAAGCAGAACGACCCGGCCACGCGCAGCGGCCTGGCCGTAGCAATCATTGGCGACGACGGCGTGCGCTACTATGGCTCGCATCTCTCGGCGATCGCCAAGGGCATCGAGTCGGGCGCGCGGGTCGAGACTGGGCAGCTACTGGGTTTGACCGGCAAAAGTGGGAATGCCCGCACCACACCGCCACATCTGCACTTCGGCATCTCGCGCCCCACCAGCCCCGACGACTGGCAGGTGCGCCGGGGCGAGCTTGCGCCCTTCGTTTATTTGCGGGCCTGGCAGCGCGGCGGGCAGGCCAGGCCGGAGCTGCCCTAGCATCGCAGAGAACGACTAGGCTGCAGCCGCGCGCGACGATCTAGCACGAGTGAACTTGATCGAGAAAGCGTTCGCTCGCTTCGAAGTATCAAAAATGAATCCGTCAAATCCTGCCTGCTCGGCAGCATCGAGTAGGTGTCCATTCATCAAATGTGACCAGCCTTGTTCGTAGGCCGTGGTTATGGTGTGTTCCAACAAATACCGTCGCAAGGGGACGGGCGTTCCTTGATCAAACAGAATATTCATGCCGCGTCTGTGGTCGTGAGGAGTGCGACTTCATACGCAAGCACGGCGTCGACATCGGCACGCGCAACACCGGGAAACCACTCAAGAAATTGATCAATCGTTGCGCCATCGCGAAGGTTTTCAAACAGCGCGGCGACTGGAACGCGGGTGCCACGAAAGACCCAGGCACCACTAAGCTTATTGGGAAGCGATTCGACCGCCGCAAGTTGGCTCCGCAGCCTATCCATACAGCACCTCTCGTACCGTTACGCTCACCTTTGTCGGGGGATTGTAGCATATGGCTGAGGCTGCTCGAAGCTTTGCATTTACTGCACGCGCCAGATTTGCACGCCCACCGCAGGCAGCGAACCAAGCGCGAGCTGCCCGCCACTGACCACAGCCTGCTCGCCAGTGAAGTGCTCTGCGAGCACAGTGCCATCGGCCAGGCCGGCGATACGGACATCGAGCGTGGCGGTGGCATCGGCGGCGCGGCGCGCGATGATGACCAGTTGCTCCTCGGCTGCCTCGCGCAGAAAGGCTACAGTGTCATCGCTGGCGTGCAGCAGCTGGAAGCCGCCCCAGCGCAGCGCAGCCGACGCGCGGCGCAGTTGGGTCAACTGCCGCTCATAGGCCAGCACCTCCGCGTTCCAGCGCGCCGCATCCCATGGCATCGGTCGGCGGTTGTCGGGATCCTCGCCGCCTTCAAGCCCGACTTCATCACCATAGTAGATGCAGGGCACGCCGGGAAAGGCGTACAGCAGTGTGCGGGCGATCCTCAGCTTAACTAGGTCGCTATCGAGCATCGTGCGCACGCGCGGCGTATCGTGCGAGCCAAGCAAATTGAACTGCTGAAGCGCGATCTGAAACGGTATAGCTGCGAGAAACACGCCCCACTGCGCCGCCATGGTCGCGCCATCGTAGGGCTGAAGGTCGGCGAGCCAGCCAGTGCGCCCAAAGAAGCCGCCATTGAGCCATTGCAGCAGCGGAAAGGTAAAGCCGCGATAGTTCATAGTCGCGTCCAGTTCCTCGCCCTGCAAGTGCGGCGTGCCGTCGAAGAAGTTCTCGCCGAGCAAGTAAACCTGCGGGTTCTCCTGCTTGATGGCGCGGCGCAGCCCCCGGCCAATTTTGTGGCCAAGCTGACTTTCGCCCTGGCGGGCCAGCATGTTGGCCACATCGATCCGCCAGCCGTCGAGCCGGTAGGGTGGTTGCAGCCAGCGCCGCGCGATCGAGCCAGCGCCCTCGTACATGCGCTGGCGCAGCTCGGCGCTGCGGTAGTTCAGCTTTGGCAGGGTCGGTACCTCCAGCCAGGCCTCGTAATCGTGCGGGTGCTGGTGAAAGGTGTAGAAGCTAGCCTCTGGCGAGTTCGGATCGGCCTGGGCGGTTTTGAACCAGGCGTGCTGGTCGCCAGAGTGGTTCGGCACCAGATCGAGCATGAGCCGCATGCCGCGCTCGTCGAGCGCCGTGCGCAAGGCCGCCAGCGCCGCATCGCCGCCAAAGTGCGGGTCGACCTGCTCATAGCTCTGGCTGTCGTACTTGTGGCTGGAGGGCGAGCTGAAGATCGGCGTGAGGTAGATCGCCGTCACTCCTAATGCCTCCAGATAGTCGAGCTTCTGCACGATGCCCTGAAGGTCGCCGCCGAAGAATTCGTTGGGGCCGTGTTTGCGGGTGGGCAGCTCATCCCAACGGCGGGCGTAGACCGGCTGGTTGCGGTAGGTGTACTCGCCAGGGCGTACATTATTGCTGGGGTCGCCATCGGCGAAGCGGTCGGGGAAAATCTGGTAGAACACGCTGTCGCGCACCCACCAGGGCAGCGTCGCATCGCCCAGCAGCTTGAAATCGCTGGCGTCGGTGGTGAAGTGGCGAGCCAGGCCAGCGGCTGAGAACCAGAACCCGCCCGTGCTGCCCACGATGTAAAAGCGGTAGCCATCACGCGGCATGGCGCGGGGCAACGCGATTTCCCACCACTGGCACACGCCCTGATCGGCGGCGCGGCGCATGGGCGTGAGCCGCTGCTCACCATCAGGAGTCGTGCGGATGAATACCTGCGCAATTGGCACGCTCAGGTCGGCGCGCAGGCGCAGCGTGGCGAGCTTGCCCGCTTGGGCGACATAGCGCGCCGAGCCGTCGTGGTGGATTGAGCGAAGCATGTGGATATTGTCCATTGGCGATCCTTGTTTGACAGCAGCACATGTTGATGCGTCCCGGCGTTCCGAGCATCCCGCCGTTCCGGCGTTCCGAGCATCCCGGCGCTGAAGCGCCGGGCTATTGGGTTGCTACGTCTTTATATTGTAGCATCCGTGCCGGGTACCGAGCGTTTGCCCACGAGAAACGCCTCGCCACCACAGGCGCGGGCGTACTCCAGTGCGAAATTCGCCTCATCGCCCTGCGCGCCCTGTAGGAAAGCACGCACCGCTGGTGTCAGCGCGGCGACTGCCTCGACCAGGTGCGGTTTGATCCGTGTGGCCGGCCGCTGTGCCGCCAGGATAGCACCGTACAGCACGGCACGATCGGCTTCGCGGGCGATCTGCTCGGGTGTTGCCCCCACCCGGCAGGCGGGGACGGAACTGTGCTGAAATTTATCCATTTGTTACCTCTTTTCCTGCTGTACCGTTTTAGTCTACACGAGCAGCTGTGTTCCTTCAACGGTCGATGGTATGATAGTTGGTATGTGTCGTACTATTATGCACCATTGCGTAGCTGCGAACAGTCTACGATGAATATGGGGTGATTTCATGAAGAATTGTTCCGGGCTGCTGTGCATGCTAGCCGTCGTCGCGCTGACCGGGTGTGCGCCAAACAACCCGCCTGTGGGGATCGTTCAGCCGACCACCGTAGCCGCCACGAACACTGCGCCGAGCGCAGCGACACCCCCGCCAGCGCCGCCGACCGCTGCTCCCGAAGCGACCGTCCAGGCTGGTCAGGAGTTCGCGATCGACCAGCGCGCGACTTCGACTGCTGACGCGCTGGCTCAGGTTGCCCTGGAAGTGCGTAGCGCCCGGATCGACCCAGGCGTGTTGGTGCTGCGGGTAGCCTTTGTCAACATCACCGATGAAAGCTTCCAGGTGCTTGGTGGGGTCGGCGGCGCTGCCGCGCGCCTGCGCGACGCGGCTGGCACTGAGTACGAGCCGATCGAGGTACCTCCATCGCTGCAAGCAATTAGCCCCGAGGGTGGCTTCTCGCCAGGCACCGCCAATCTGGGCGAGCTGACCTTCGATATGCCCGCTGGCGGCGAGCCATATGAGCTGCGCTTTCCGCAGTACTCGCCGATTACATTTCAGCTTGACACGCCGCTGGCACGCGTCGCCGAGCGGCCGATTGCGCCGGGCAGCTACTCGCTCGAGGGGGTTGTGCGCAGCCAGCAGGAAGCGCTACGCACGATCGAGCTACGCTTCAGCGAGCTGAATGTGCAGGATGACACGCTGGTGTTCGACCTAGCATTTGCCAATGTTGGGCGGCAGGGCTTTAGCTTGCTCGGCAGCCTGGCCGGCGATGCTGCGCGGCTGATCGACGCCGAGGGCCAGTCCTACGAGCCGACCGAGATCAGCGCGTCGCTGGCCGATTCGATTGCGCCGCCGGATGGCTGGCAGCCGCAGCAGGAAAATGCTGGCCAGATCACCTTTCCGCGCCCAGAAAGCGGCGAGCGGCTGCGCTTTGTGTTTCCGTCGTTCGATACGCTGACGATCGAGTTCGATGGCCAGGGTCAGGCGGTCGCATCGGTGACATCGGCCAGCGGCGGGGCACCAGCGCCGACTGTGCAGCCCAGCGCCGAGGAACAGACTTACGCCGCAATCGAGGCGCTGCTCGCCAAGCAGGCAGCAGCGACGTTGGCGGGCGACATCGACGCAGTGGGCGCGACCTTCGACCCAAGTATTCAGCAGGAGCAGGCAACCATTCTGCAACGCTTGACCTCGCTACCAGTCATAAGCTACACCCTGCGGCTTGCGCCGGACGCCGCGCCCGGCAGTGGCTCAACCGCAACCCGCGTGCCGGTCGAGCTGCGCTACACATTGCGCGGTATCAACCCCGAAAATCAATTTCACCACGATCTCGATTATAGCTTTGCCGAGCGCAATGGCGAGTGGTTGATCACGAACACCTATGCCGATCAGAACCCGCCGTTCTGGTGGCTTGACGATGTGGTGGTGCGTGAGACGCCGCACTTTCTGATCTTCACCAGGCCCGATGCCCAGGCCGAATTGGCCGAGCTTGAGCAGGAGACTGAGCAGGCCTATGCTACGCTCCAGGCGCGCGGGCTTGCGCTGGAAGATCGCTACCTGGCCTATTTCACAGCCACGCGAGCCGATTTCACCAAACTGACTGGTCGTGGCGAGCGCTACCTGGGCCTGGCACTATCCCGCTACGAGTTTGCGGGCGACGCAATCGTCACCACCAGCCGGGCCTTCTATATCAATGGGGCCAGCTTCGAGGATAACAGCGAGCGGCTCGCGCCGGACGAGCGCCAAACTACGATCACCCATGAGCTGGTTCACCTGGCGCTATCCGCCGACACGCGCCCGTTCTCGCCGCCCTGGCTGGTCGAAGGGGCAGCGGTATTCTACAGCGAGGAAACCGGCGGCGAAACCCGCCAGCGCGTCGCCCAGGACGATCGGCTGGCGGCGGCCTCGCTGGAGGCGTTGACCCGCGCCGGCGCGCTTGGCGAGCACGATCCGACCGGCCAGCAGGCCGGCTTCGAGTACGCCTTTTCTGGCGAAACGTTGGCCTATCTGGTCGAGCGCTTTGGCGAACCGGCGGTGCTCGCGTTCTATCGTGACTACGCCGCCATTCCGGCGCAGGAGGTGCGCGACCAGTTGCCGCAGTTTGGCGGCGGCATCCTGGCCGAC
>JACMIM010000232.1 GCA_014381165.1 Roseiflexaceae bacterium | reverse complement strand
TTCGCGTTTCTTAATGCACAGCTTGTCCAGCGATTTGGAGCGCGGCGTACTGTTCGGGTGCTCCTAATGGCGTACTTTATCTTGGCAAGCTTATTGCTTGGCCTAACAATGATGCAGCACGGTGCTCCAAACATTTACATCTTCTTTACATTTGTTGCATTGCTCCAAGGGATCAACATCGCCGCTGAGCCAAACAGTAGTGCGCTGGCATTCGAACCACTGGGATCGGCGGCTGGTATGGCTGCGGCAATCTACGGCACATCTTTCTTGGTGATAGGTGCAACCCTGGGCGCATTCATTGATCGCCTGTTGGTCGATTCCGTTATGCCACTGGCAATCGGTTATTTCATCGTTGGTCTGGTTGCTGTTATACTGGTGTATTCGGAACGTTGCCCATCGCCTTTCCCCACACCAGTCCGGGTTGGTGAATAATGAAAGCGCGCGCTCAGGCAGTCGCGCGAAGCAGAAGCGCGCTCGGCTGTGCGGCCACGAGACCGCACAAAAACTCAGTTGGTGCGCAGCAAAAGTCAATAGCCACGCACGCGAAAGGAACCAATCATGACCGACACCGCAACCACGACTTGTATCAGCCAAGTTGCGACCGTTTTCGTGCCTGTGTCCGACCAGAACCGAGCGCTTACGTTCTACCTCGACAAGCTCGGGTTCGAGAAACGTGTCGATTTCTCCTATGGGGGAAGCCATCGCTGGATCGAGGTAGCCCCGCCTGGCTCGACAATCGCGCTCGCACTTGTTCCACCTACTGAGGGCCAGTCGGGTGGCGGCGACCAGACGTACTGCGCGTTCACGACGAAGGACATCGAGTCTGACCACGCAACTCTTCGCGCCAGAGGCGTTGACGTGGACGCAGACATTGCTCGCAAAGGGACGCGCAGGGCGGGGCTAGTTTCGATCAAGGTCAGCGTTGAAGATCCCGTGCCGCCACAGTTTTTCTTCCGCGACATTGACGGCAACCGCTTTCTGATTGTTGATCCGAGCTGATCCCGGCCAATGCTGATTTGCCATGGCTGCAGGCAGGCAAAGAGCGGTTTGTCTGCGCTAATCCCATGCGCGCGGTCTAAACAATTCGTTCAAGCCGAGGGCGCTTCGCGGCTCAGCTTAGTTCAGGCGTTAGGCCGCATCTCTACCACAACGAATACGTATGCCCAACGAGACGGTCAACGCTTCGGATACTTTTACTCGCTCTCCTGACGTTGGTGAAGGCGGTGGCACGCACGCGCCACCGCTTGCAGTGTGATGGAAAGCCTGGTTAGGCGTTACGATCCAAGGAGATTAAAATGACAACGCACGACGATGACCTCAGCAGGTTTGAAGCGGACGGGGCCGCGCCGTTGCCGGTCACAAACGATCAAGGCTACATCGAACACGACGGCGCTCGGATCTGGTACGCAACATACGGGTTCGGCTCGCCCGTGATCCTGCTGCATGGCGGCCTCGGCCATAGTGGCAATTGGGGCTATCAGGTTCCCGCGCTGATCAAGAGTGGCTATCGTACCATTTTGATCGACAGCCGTGGCCACGGACGCAGCACGCGCGACGCGCGACCGTTTATGTATGAGCTGATGGCATCCGACGTTTCGGCAGTGATGGACGCTTTGCATGTGGAGAAAGCGGCCATCGTGGGCTGGAGCGATGGCGCATGCACCGCATTGATTCTGGCTATGAAAGCGCCTGAGCGTGTTGCCGGTGTCTTCTTCTTTGGCTGCAACATGGATCCCAGCGGCACAAAGGAAGTCGAATTCAGCCCCATCCTCAAGCGGTGCTTCGGCCGGCACGCCAGGGACTATGCCCAGCTGTCGGCCACGCCGGATCAATTCGAGGCGTTTGCCGACGCGGTAGGCAAGATGATGAAGACTGAGCCGAATTATTCTGCGGAGGAGCTGGCGG
>JACMIM010000231.1 GCA_014381165.1 Roseiflexaceae bacterium | reverse complement strand
CGCCGTGCTGGTGCTGGTCGGCGATTTCGAGCGCGAGGCCATGTTAGCCAAGGTCGAGCAGTATTTTGGCGCGCTACCGGCCGGCCCTGCGGTGCCAGCCGTGCGCGCAGTTGAGCCAGCGCAGCAGGGCGAGCGCCGCGTGCTCATCCGCCGCCCCGGCGCAGCCCAATATGTGCAGATCGCGTACCACACGCCCGACTGCCGCCATCCTGATTTCGCAGCGCTGATTATCCTTGACTCGGTGCTCTCGGGCGCGAAAGGCCTGGGCTTTGGTGGCGGCGCGCAAACCAACCGTAGCGCGCGCATCTACCGGGCGCTGGTCGAGACGCAGCTCGCCTCCTACGCCGGCAGCAGCTTTCGACCAAGCTATGATCCTGGCCTGTTCGATCTCGATGCGACTGTGCAGCAGGGCCACAGCGCCGAGGAAGTCGAGCAGGCGCTGACCGGCGAGGTGGCGAAGCTTCAACAGGATGGTGTGGACGAGGCCGAGGTCGCCAAGGCGATCAAGCAGACGCGCGCCCAGATCGCCTACTCCAGTGAAAGCGTGACCTCGCAGGCGCTCCAGCTTGGCATGTGGGAGCTGCTCGACAGCTACAAGCGGCTCGACACGCTGCTCGACGAGATCGCCGCAGTCACGCCTGCCGACGTTCAGCGCGTGGCCCAAACGTATCTGACTGAAAACAACCGCACGGTCGGCCACTTCATCCCGACCGAAGAAAACAATTCAATCGAAGAAAACAATTAACCGCGAAGTGCGCAAAGGACGCGAAGGCCGCAAGAATATATGATTCTATCTTCGCGCTCTTCGCGCTCTTCGCGGTGAAACATAAGGAGCTTTGAGTATGGAAGACACTCCACGCGGCGATGCGATCGAGACGGCGACGCGGCATGTGTTACCGAATGGCATGGTGGCGCTCATCCAGCGCAACCCAGCCAGCACCACGGCTAGCGTGCGCGGCGAGGTGCGAGCCGGCGCGATTCACGAGCCGGCGGCGCAGAATGGGCTGGCAGTATTCACTGGGTCGGCGCTGATCCGCGGCACGCAGCGGCGCAGTTTTCAACAGATCGTGGCCGAAACCGAGGCGCGCGGCTGTAGTGTGAACGCCGGCGGCGGGCTGCATACCACCGGCTTCGGTGGGCGCGCCCTGGCCGAGGACTTGCCGCTGATCCTGGAGGTGCTAGCCGAGATGCTGGCCCAGCCAGCCTTTCCAACCCAGGAAGTCGAGCGGCTGCGCGGCCAGTTTCTGATGAGCCTGCGTGAAAGCGAACAGGAGACGCGCACCCAGGCCTCGCGGGCGCTGCGCCGGATCATGTTCCCCGAAAATCACCCCTACAGCCGCCTCAGCAGCGGCACGATCGCCACGGTCGAGCAGATCACGCGCGATGATCTGGCGGCCTTCCACGGCAACTACCATCCCGCCGCCAGTGCGATCGCCATTGTTGGCGATGTCGAGCCAGCAGCAGTGATTGCGCTCCTTGAGGAAACGTTTGGCCACTGGGAGCCAACGGGCGCGCCGCCAGTTTCCGAGTTGCCAGCGGTGCCGGCGCTTCAGGGCGTGCAGCGGCGCGATATTGCGCTGGCTGGCAAGAGCCAGACCGATATCGTCTACGCTGTTCACGGTTTGGCCCGCAGCAGCCCCGATTTCTATGAAGTCAGTGTGGCGAACATGATTCTCGGGCGCTTGGGCATGGGCGGGCGACTTGGCGACAACGTGCGCGAGCAAAAAGGCCTGGCTTACTACTGCGGTAGCAGTGTCGATGCCGACCTGGCGGCAGGACCGTGGGCCGCGCTGGCCGGTGTCAACCCCAGCGATGTGGAAACGGCGATCGAGGCGATTCTGTACGAGATACGGCAGTTCGCCGCCGATGGCCCCACCGGCGAGGAGCTGTCCGACGCGCGCGACTACATGACTGGTAGCCTGGTGTTGGGCCTAGAAACCAACGACGGCATCGCCGGCACGCTGCTCGGAATCGAGCGCTATGGACTGGGCATGGATTACATCCGGCGCTACCCCAGCATCATCCGCAGTGTTACGCCCGAGCAGATCGTCGAGGTTTCGCGTAAATACCTCTCGACCGAGGCCTACGCCCTCGTGACCGCAGGGCCGTGATGTTGTGTCGCGGGTTGCGGTTGCGGGTTGCGGGTCGTGTGATGCATGTTACGTAACACCCGTAGGGGCGAAGCATTTGCCCTTCTCGATCGGCACGGCCCGGTCGCTTGCGTGTGCTTGATAGATCGGGCTTATCTTCTTGCCAGCGGCAAATGTTTCGCCCTGGGCTGGGCCAGCACCGCCACACACAATCTTGAAGTAGGAGATTGAAATGAATAATCCATGGATTCAAATGGTGCCTGGTATTCACCGCCGCACGCTGGTGAGCACCGAGCAGATCATGCAGATGGAGGTGAAACTGGAGGCTGGCGGCAAGCTGCCCGTCCACGCGCATGTGCAGGAGCAGGTGACGTATGTCATTCGCGGGCGGCTGCGCATGCAGGTTGGCGACCAGCTGCACGAACTCGCGGCGGGCGATGCCGTGATCATGGGCAGCAATGTTCCACACGGTGTCGAGGTGATCGAGGATGCGCTGGTAGTAGATACCTTCACGCCGCCGCGCTGGGATTTGCTTGAACAGGATCGTACACACGACAAGATGACAAGATGACAAGATGACAAGATGACAAGATGACGGAATCCGGTCACCTAGTCACCTAGTCACCTAGTCACCTAGTCACCTAGTCACCTAGTCACCTAGTCACCTGGTCACCTGGTCACCTAGTCACCTGGTCACCGCCCCAGCACATCAGCAATCGCCGCTACCACTTGGTCGAGTTCAGCATACGAGATCACCAGCGGCGGCAGCAGGCGCAGCACATTCGGCCCGGCGGGCAGCGCCAGCACGCCGCGTTCCATGAGTGCGAGCAGGTGGGGCTGCACACGCTCCTTCAGCTCCAGGCCGATCAGCAGGCCCACGCCGCGCACCTCACGCACCTTCGCCAGGCGCAGCGCTGCAAGCTTTTCGATCACATACGCGCCCTTTTCGGCGGCCTGCTCGGGCAGCCGCTCCTCGCATAGGGCGCGCAGGGTTGCACGGGCTGCCGCGCAGGCCAGCGGGTTGCCGCCAAAGGTCGAGCCGTGACTGCCCGGCGGCAGCGGGCCAAGCGCGCCACGCATGCCTAGCGCGCCCATTGGCACACCGCCGGCCATGCTCTTGGCCAGTGTCAGCAGGTCGGGCGTAATTTCGTAATGCTGGCAGGCGAACAGCGCGCCGGTGCGCCCAAAGCCGGTCTGCACCTCGTCGACGATCAGCAGCGCGCCACGCTCGCGGCACATGCGCGCGACTTCCTGCACATACTGGTGGCTGGCCGGGCGCACGCCGCCCTCGCCCTGAACAAGCTCGATCATGACGGCGGCGGTCTGCTCGTTCACCGCTGCGTCGAGCGCCTCGATTTTGTCATAGGGAATGTGCTGAAATCCCGCGATCAGTGGCAGAAACGGCTCGCGGTACTTCGGCTCCCAGGTAGCCGAAAGCGCACCCAGCGTGCGCCCGTGGAAGCCGCGCACGGTTGCCACCACGCCACGCCGCCCGGTTAGCACCAGCGCCGCCTTGATTGCCGCCTCGACCGCCTCCGCGCCGGAGTTGCACAGAAACACTCGCTCCATGCCCGCTGGAAGCACGGCGACCAATTCTTCCAAATACGAAGCTCGCTGGTCGTTGTGGAAAATCTCGGGGCAGGAGATCAGTGTGGCGGCCTGCTGCTGAATCGCGGCGACCACGGCCGGGTGCGCGTGGCCCAGGTTAGCCGCGCCCTGCCCGCCCACGCAGTCGATATACGCCCGCTCCTCGGCGTCCCACAGCGTTGCGCCCTGCCCGCGCACGATCGCCAGGCCGCGCTTGGGGTACACGCCACTGGTGTGCGCGTCCTCGGCGGCGATGATCTCGGCGTTGAGTGTGTGTGCTATCATATTTGTATCCTTAGCGATGCGAGGTAGATGTATGTCTCAGCGATTGCGCCAGCTTATGCAAATTTGCCAGCAGGGCGATATCGAAATTCTGTATGTATTCGGCAGCCGCTCTCTCGAGGTCTATGACTGGCTGCATTCCGATCAGCCGCTTGCCGCGAGCAGCTCGGACATTGACATTGGGGCCAAAGCGCTGCCAACTGCCCAGTGGTACCTGGATGAGAAAGTTCGCTTGGCCCAGGCATTCGAGGAATTGTTTGCTGTGCCTCGGGTCGATTTCGTTTCGTTTGGCGATGCCGATGCCTTTTTTGCGGCCAACATCGTGCGGGGCGAACGGCTGTACGCCGCAAACGAGCACGCCGCCGACGAATTCGATCTGTATGTGCTGCGTCGAGCGGGCGACCTTGCTCCTTTCGAGCGGGAGCGGCTTGACCATGTGTTTGGAGTTATGCAATGATGCCCTCTCGAGTCAGTCGGCTCATTGTTGGTGAGCGGCTGCGGCTTATTCACGATCACCTACAACATATTCGTGCGTTACCGTTAGCCGATAGCGCAGTGTTTCTACAAGACCAACGCAATGTGGCAGCGGCTGAATCAATGCTACGGCGCGCGCTTGAGGCGCTGCTTGATATTGGAAGACACCTGCTTGCCAAAGGGTTTGGCGCACCAACCACCGAATACAAACAGATAGCCGTCAAGCTACGCGAACACAAGGTGTTGACACAAGCAGAAGGCGATATCCTGTTTGCTCTTGCTGGCTATCGCAATCTCGTGGTTCACCTCTACTACGAAGTGGCCCTGGAAGAGCTATACCGTATTTGCTCGACGCAGCTTTCTGACGTAGAGCAGGTTGCCAATGCCTATCGCACCTGGATGAAGGCGAACCCGCAGCTGGTGAGCGACGAGTTATGAAACCTGACGAACTGCGCCTGATTGCAGCCTTACTTCTGTCCGAACGAGTCGCCGCGCTTGGCACACTGCGCAATGGCGGGCCGTTCACGTCCCTAGTCGCGTTTGCGCCGGAGGCCGGCTTTAATGGCTTTCTGCTGCACCTCAGCAGCCTTTCGCCGCACACCCAGCAGCTCACCGCCGATCCACGCGCCGCGCTGCTAATCGCCGAGCGCGACGACAGCCGCGACGACCCGCAGACACTGGCGCGCATCACAATCCTTGGAACAGCCGTACAGATTCTGCCCACTGCGCCCGATCATGCCGCAGCAAAGGCGATCTACCTCGCGCGCCTGCCTGCTGCGGCGATGCTGTTCGACTTCGCCGATTTCAGCCTGTTCCGCCTGATTCCCTGCGAAGCACGCTACGTTGGTGGCTTCGCACGGGCCTTTACGCTAAGTGTAGAGCAGTTGCAGCAAGCTGCTGTGACAAAATGACAAGATGACAAGATGACAAGATGACAGCACGAGTCATCTCGTCATCTTGTCATCTCGTCATTCAATTACGGTTCCCGCCCCCGCCAGCGCCTTCGCGATTGGTTGCGTCACTCGTGCGTCGCCCAGAATGACCCGGCCAACGCCCGCCGCCAATGCCTCCGACGCGCCCAGCACCTTCTTTTTCATGCGGCCCTGCGCCACTGGCAGAAACGTTTCGATCTCGCCGCGCGGGATGTGGCGAATGAGTGAGGTCTCGTCGGGGAAGTGGCGCAGTAGCCCCGGCACGTTCGAGAGTAGCAGCAGCGTTTCCGCCGCCATGCCTACTGCGAGCGCCGCTGCCGCCCGGTCGCCGTCGACATTGAGCGCCTCGCCAGCGGCACTAACCGCCAGCGGCGCGACCACCGGCAGGTAGCCGTGCTCCAGCAGCAGGCGCAGCAGCGGCGCATTGACCCGCTCGACCGTGCCCGTCCAGTCGTCGCGCAGGATTTTCTGCTTGCCGTCTTCGACAATGCGG
>JACMIM010000230.1 GCA_014381165.1 Roseiflexaceae bacterium | reverse complement strand
TTGCCGCTGCCGCCGGTGATGCTGTCGTTGCCGGCGAGGCCGCGCGCGACAAGTGCCCCGCTGAAGCCGGTGGCCGTGATGGTATCGTTGCCCGCGCTGCCCGTCAGTTCGGCGCGCTCGAAGCGGGCCAGGCTGTCGGTGCCGCGCCCAGTGGCCTGCGTGTCGGTAATGGTCTGCACGCCAGCGGCCTGCTGCCGCAGTATATCGAAGCCGTCGCCGCCGTCCAGCGTGTCGTTGCCGCCGCTGCCGGTAATCGTGTCACTGCCCGCGCCGCCGTTGATAGTCACGCCGCCAGCACCGGTTGCACGTATGCCGCGTGCCTGCGTCGCCGAGCCGAAGCCTGCGGCGTCGATCGTATTGTTGCCCGCGCCGCCGGTTAGCAGCGCCGTTTCGATTGAGCCGTTGAGCGTGGTGATGCCGCCCGGCCCGGTCAGCTTCGAAGATGTGAGCGTGAAATCGCCGTCGCCGCTGGCCCGCAACTGGTCGCGGTCGGCACTGTATTGGTCGCCGACGGTGTTTGTGCCGCCACCCGGCTCGAAGATGTTGTCGCCCGGCCCGCCGATCAGCGTTTCGTTGCCATTGCCGCCGATCAGATGCGCCGCACCAGTGAAGGCCGAAGCGTCGATCGTGGTGTTGCCAATACTGGTCAACTTGGCGCGCTCGAATTCGCTGATAGTTGTGCTGCCACGCCCGCTCAAGCTGGTGTCGGTCAGCGTTTGGTCTTCGCTGGCGGTCTGCTCGATTGTGTCGCTGTCAGCGCCGCCCTGTAGTGTATTGGTGCCTGTGCCGCCGCGCACAGTGTCATCGCTCTTGCCCGCATCGATCCGTAGATCGCTGCTCCAGGCGCTTGCGTCGATCAGGTCATCAGACGAACTGCCGGTGATTGTGGCGAAATCGAAGAAGCCGTTCAGCGTGGTGCTCGTGCCAGCGGTCGAGAAGAGCGTGTCGGTCAGTGTGATTTCGCCTGCCCCTGTGAAGAACAGCTGGTCGAAACCGTTGTTGGGGCTGGTGAGAACCGTGTTCACGCCAGAGCCGGGGGTAAAGCTGGAGTTACCAACACTGCCGATCAGCGTGTCGTCACCGCCTTGGCCGTCGAGCGAGACCTCACCCATGAAGCGGGAGGCGTCGAGCGTATTCGCGCCCGCACCGCCAGTGATAAATGCCACTTCCGGCGCGCCGTTAAAGGTAACCCGATTATCGCCCCACAGGAGCACTATACCATTCAGAGTGATGTCGCTGTCGGCGGAAAGCACCACCTGGTCGATGCTTGCGCTAAGATCAGAAATAGCAGTGAAGCCATTCGACACCGTGAAGACATCGTCGCCCGCGCCGCCGATAAACGTGTTGTCGCCGCCGTCGAAGCTGGAGAACCTGACGTTTGCTGTGGCGTTGCGCGCATCAAAGACGACTGGACTTGGGCCATTGATGCCGATCAGATCGACGATCTCGAAGCCGTTATAGGTCGAACTAATCCGGTTTATATCAATCGACTGTTCGCCCAGGACGATCTCGCCATCGCTGGTGATGCGCAGAATGTCGCCACTGTCAGCTCCGCCTTGTACCAGGCCAGGGTAGCGGCGGCTGTAGGCGACCGTGTCACGCCCGGCTCCAGCATCGATCTCCATCGCGAATCCGTTGAAATTGCCTAGCGCATTGGAAACATCAATGCTATCGTCGCCTGCGCCAGCGTTGAGCACAAGTCTGGTGAACATGTCACCATTCAACGGGTCGCCCGGATCCTGGCCATTCACTTTGACAAAACCACCGATGGTCGCGACCGTGATGGTGTCGGCATTTGGCGTGCCGGTCACAGTCAGCGTGCCGTCCTCGACGACCGCGCTAATTTGGTCAGCGGTCTGGGCCGCAGCGGGCGTGGCGACGTTGCTGGCTAGCATGGTGCCAAGCACCAGCGCCTGCCAGGCCCGTGCGAAGTTGTGGGTCAGCCGCCAGAGTGGCTGCCAGGTGGCGCGCACCAGCAGGCGCAACGAGGCGCGAATCTGCTCGCGCTTGGAGACACGCCGCCGCTTGGGATCGTGGATGCTGTGGTCGGGTGGTCGATGACGCATGGGAATTCTCCTTAAACCGAAGGGTGAACGATCTCTAGATTCGGCAGGCCCCAGCAGCGGAAGCCCATATCTTTGGCCAACATGGCCAGGCCCTCGGTTTCGATGTAGTGCTTGTAGCTTTGCTCAGGAAAGATCAGTCCCTGGCGGTGTAATTCGGCGCGCACCAGCAACATGGTGCCACCAACCGCGTCGATTTCGACCAGATCGTGGCTGCGCAGGTCGTTCAGGTAGTGGCGGCCCAGGCCAATCGGCGGCTGGAGCAGGCCGTCGATGATATGCGGCGTCCAGTCGATCTGCTCCGCGCCGGGCGCGAGCTTAAAGCTGTTGTAGTCGAAGGTGCGCCCGTTTGGCGCGACCACGCAGTTCGGCACCACGATGTCTTTGCCGACAGCCAACAGCCGATCGATCACATCGGCGGGGTAATCGGCCACGTCGACATCGAGCCAAAGCAGCCAGGTTTCGTCCTGCAAGGCCTGTTTGAGCAACAGGTTGCGGCTTTGGGCCAGCACCGAGCGGCGGCGTGACTGCTCGCCGACTGCCCAGCGCGGCTGTTCGCTGTGATAGCTAAAATTGTGTTGAAGCAGCTCGACGCGTGCGAACTGGGTGCGCAAATCGGGCAGCAGCTGCGACAGAATGCCATGCGTGTTGTCGTCGCTATCGCTCTCCAGCAGGGCCAGCGTGATCTGCTGGTGTGGGTAACTCAGCCGCCGCAGGTTGGCCAGAAAGCGCGGCAGATGGCGCGCGGCGTTCTTGATCGGCGTGGCGATCAGGATGCTCTCGCCTGCTGCCCTGCTCCTATGGGAAGGACGGATGACCTCTTCTCGCCGTGGGAGTGGGCTGTGGTGAGGATGCAGCATCTGGCCGTTAGGGTTCAGCCGATGGCGCGTGGCCAGGTGCGCCAGCATGCCAGCGTAGGCGGCATGCTCAAAGGTAGCGGTGGCAGCCTGCCAGTGCTGATCCCAATGCGTGGCGTCGAAGGTGTTTTGGCCATGGAACACATAGGTGTACAGCTGCGGCACATCCAGCAGGGCCACCCGCGATCCCTGGAGAATGCGCGTGGTGACTGGCGTGTCCTCGCCTTTGGCCAGTGCGGGGTAGCGCGGCACCAGCGCCTTCGCGCAGACGAACGACCCTTCCCAGGCCCGGCGGGTCGAAAAGGCCATGCGGCGCTGCTGCGGCCACCAGAGCTGGTGCCGTTCGAGAAAACAGGCGTCGGCCTTGAGCAACTGAATGGCGGCGAGCTGGATTTCCAGCCGCTCTGGGTCGGAAAGATCGTCGTCGTCCCACTGGGTCACATACGCACCGCTGGCGCGGTCGAGCGCGATGTTGCGCAGCTCGCCCAGGCGCAGGCCCTGGTTAGCCAGGCGCATGTGGACGATGCGCGGGTCGGCCAGCGCTGCCACGGCGCGGGCCAGCGTATCGCCGGGGTCGTCATCGACGATCACCAGCTCGCGGGCGGGGTAGCTCTGGAGCTGAAAGCAGTGGATGGCGCGCAGGGCCAGCTCAGGGCGCGCGCGCGTTACCATCAGGCACGAAACCAGTGGCTGCTCGCTGGGTTGGTAGCTATTCAGGTCGAGTTGGCCCTTGATCAGTGGCCGGGACTGATCGAGTAGGGCCACCGGAAACTGGCGCTGTTTGCGCGTGATCGGCTCGCTACACCAGGTATTGTGCCAGTGGTGCAGGCCATACGCGGTGAGCGCTATCTGATCGCGCTCGCCCTGCGGCAGTTTGGCCCAGGGGCGCAGCGATGTGATTGGATGCAGCAACT
>JACMIM010000229.1 GCA_014381165.1 Roseiflexaceae bacterium | reverse complement strand
TTGACACGCTCGCACGCGCCGGCATTGGCAGCCACACGACCAGCAGCGCAAGCGCGCACAGGCAAACAAGGAGGACACGGGAACGATGAAAGTGCATAAAGCCTCCTGTAGAGGCGAACCTCGTGTTCGCCCAATCGCTCGTGTTCGCCCAATCGGGCTGCGTCAACCAGCAGCCCACGGCTGCGGGGCGGCACGCACCACCTGGCCCGAATCTGCAGCCTGGTCGATCAGCATGCTCAAGTAGTCATGAACCGCATGGGCTAAAGCCCCACGGCTTATCTCTGGCGCTGCGGCCCCGCCGCTATAGATTGTCCCATCGCTATCCGTGGCATGTTTCGTCACGACCAAATCGATACCGAGTGCGTCGTCTACGTCCTGGGGCGCGGGATCAGCCACATCGCACGTTGCCAACAGATACCAGTCGCCCGCGCGATGCACCAAATCGCTTTCCCCCATGCGCGATTGCAGCAGCACGCGCTGGCGTTCGCCGCACACAAGTGGTTTCCACGCCCCGACGGTGCATCGACTCGCGCAATTCTAGCACGCGCCGCCAAAGCGATTTGACAAAGTTGTGCCGATCGTGTATTATCTTCTTTATCGTGATGAGAAATCATCACCTATAGCTTGCCGAAGTGGCGGAATTGGCAGACGCGCTACGTTCAGGGCGTAGTGGGGGTAACTTCGTGTGGGTTCAAATCCCACCTTCGGCACCATAAACAACGGGCGCATCACCAGTTTGGTGATGCGCCCGTTGCTATGTCGCCCATTGCTAGTACTCTGAAGCGTAATTGAGGCGCTAGCGCGCGCCGCGTATGGGCGGGACAAATCCCGCGTAAACCCCGGGGCTTATGTAAGCCAGCCTGTACTAGCGGCGGAAGCGCGCCAGCCAGCCGCCCTGCCACGCGCCCAGCAGCCCGCCTACCAGTGCGGAGCCCAGCGTCACCAGCACCACCTGCATCGCCTGTGGCACGCCCAGCGGCATCAGGGTGAGCGGCTGGCGCAGCAGCAGAAACTGCGCCGCAAGCAGCAGCCCCCACAACGCACCGCCCACTAGCCCAAAGCGCAGCGCGCCCCAGTTTTTTCCCCAACGCGCGATCACGCCGCTAAGCAGCGCTGGCAGCACCAGCACCCCTGTGGCAACCCATAGGCCCAGGTCGTAGTCGAAGAAGATCACGAAGGGCTCGTTGAAGGTCTGGTTGCCCCAGGGCAAAACCAGCCGGAAGCCCAGCCCACTAACCACGAACTCAAGCCCGCGCATCAGCAGCGCGAGCGCCAGTGTGGCCAGTGGCAGCGCGGGGGCCAGGCGCGCGGCGGCTAGGAATGTCCAGGCCATGGCAAACCCGGCCCACAGACCCCACCAGGGCGCCCATGGCCGCGCGATCGTGTCGCGCGCCGGCTGGAGCTCCCACGAAAGCTCCAGCGTGGTCGAGTTCAAAAACGTGATCCAGCGCACCACCAGCGCGAACAGCAGCGCCAGCAGCCAGAAGTACGCCAGCCGTTCGCGCCGGCTTGTGGGCGGGTGGCGCCGCATCTGCGCAGTGGTGGCGATGATCGTGCCGCACAGCATCACCACCGCGCCCGAGAAGCCGATCAGATGCGGCGGGCTCCACACCGTCACGTCAAGCCCGTACACGCGATGCCACCAGTCGTCGAACGGCGCCGAGGCAACCATCTGCAAGGCGCCTATACCCAGCACGTAGTAGCCCAGCGGCGCGCGAAAGCCGGCGATGGCGGTGGTGTCGTCGCTGCTAGCGTGGCGCGTACTTAGCAGCACCACGACCAACGCGCTCAGCCCGCTCAGCGCCACACAGGTGTACATCATTGTGTGCGGCGGTATCCAGAACGTGTCGCGCCCAATGAAGATGTGCCAGTACAGATCCCAGGCGTTGCCGAAGGCGCCTAGCAACGCCAGCGCGGTCAGCCACGTCAGCAGCGCCCAGCGCACGCGTGCGGCAGGAATGGCTTGCGCCTGCACGGTAGAGATCGATGCCACTGAAGGCTCCTTTTATACGGCACAACGCGACGCGGTATCAGCGCTTCAAGAGCCCCAGGCAAGTGTCGGCCAGTTCGCCCAGAGAAGCTACGGCTTCGACATCGAGGCTCGCCAGCCCAAGGTGATTGACCACGCCCATCATCTCGTCGTTGTAGCGCTGCGTCCGTTCCACAAACTTGCGGATCAGCAGCTGCTCCCCCGCCGAGGCCGCTGCGAACTGGCTTTCGCGGTAGATACGCTCTTGGAGAAAGCAGTTGCTGGCGGTGAGCCAGATGGCCGCCACAGTATCGAGGTTCAGCGTCGCTACCGTTTCTGGCCACAGCGCCGATCCCTCCAGGGTGAGACGCTCGGCCGCCTCGTCGGTTGCGTGCGTCGCAATGATGCCCTCGATCGTTGGCCACAGCCGCTTGTAATGGCTCAGCACGTCGTCCATAAGCTCGTCGACCGAAAGGGAGCGATAGTGGTGGGCGACGTGGGCCGGAACCTCCTCTGGCTTAGGGCGCCACGGGCGGCCGGGGTGGCGCGCCAGAAGATCGGTGGACTGGTAGCGCCACCCGAGTTTCGTGGCCAGGTACTCGGCGAGCGTGGACTTGCCGACGTTCGACGAACCCCCGATGAGGATGGCGCGGAGTGTGTCCATAACTTCAAAACTCGACAAAATAGCGAAAATCCCGTGCATCCTCGGTTCGCGAGGTGCGCAGAACAACCCAACTATGC
>JACMIM010000228.1 GCA_014381165.1 Roseiflexaceae bacterium | reverse complement strand
AGTCAGAGGTTATCGTCGACACAGCGGGCGTGCCATTTTCGCGCTACAGCGGCACGATCACCATTGTCACCGCTCAGGGTGAACTCAGTGGCCGCGTCAAGGGCCAGGTACGCCTGACCGATGGACAGCTTTCCAGCGTGGTCGTGTTCACCAGGGGCACACGCGGCCTACACGCCACCCGTGGCATCTTGAGCGTTTCAGGCACGATCAATCTGGCCACCGGTGCGGAACTCGATACCTACACCGGCGTACTCGTTCGCTAGCCTTCCACCTTGCCAGCTTTTGGCGCACCTAGCTGGCAAGGTAATGTTTTTGATACAGCCGCCGCACATCTGCGCGCTTGCTGGAGCAGGTATGGCATCTCAATCCCTCACACCAGGCTGGCGCAGCCGCTGGTATAACCTCACACATCGCCCGATCGCCGACCGGCTTGAGCAGCGTCTCTACCCGTTGCTGTTCTATACGGCTGTGGCCCTTGGCGTGATCGACTTGATTGGCCTCGTTGGCACCCTGCTGCTTCAAGCTCTAGTCTGGGGTATCGGGCAGACGCTGTTCAGCATGATCATCGCGCTCTCGCTGGTGGCTCTGGTTCTAGCTCACAACGGGCGGTTTCGTGCAGCTGCCGTTACGATCGTGCTTGGCCTGTTGAGCATCCAGATGCTTGGACTGCTTTCTGGCGGTCTCACACAATCCTCGATCATGCTGCCCGCAATGATGACCTCATTTGTGTTCGCTGGCCTGATGTTGCGCTGGCGTTTGGCAACTCTGATCAGTATCAGTGCCATCGTTACAGTCGTCGTGATTGCGCTGTTTGTGCCGCCGCTACTTGTGCCCGTAGCAGTCGGTGTCACACGCATGGCGGAAATCGGCAATGCTTTTGTGTTCGCATGTGTGTCTGCGTTCGTCCTAACGATTGTGGTGGCGTTCCGCCGCGCACTAGAGGGCGAACTGAATGAGACCCTGGCCCGCGAACACGATGTACGCGATGCACGGGACACGTTGCAGCAACAGGTCGAGGCGCGCACAAGCGAACTACGCGCCGCGCTGGCCGAAAGTACCGACCGCGCGACGCAGATCACCGCAACACTGGCCGCGCTCGAACAAAGCGAAGCCACCGTTCAGTTACTGCATGTGCCGCTGATTCCCGTAATGGATGGCGTGTTGCTGGCCCCACTCATCGGCGTAATTGGGCAGAAGCGTGCCGCCGCCACAGCCCATCGCATTCTTGATACCCTTAGTGCTACCCACAGCCACACGCTCATTCTCGATCTCACCAGTGTGACTGTCCTAGGTGTCGATGAAACTGATACAATCATGCATGTGGCATCCGCAGCGCGCCTGATGGGCAGCAGGGTTGTGCTGGTGGGCGTCGGCCCCGAGGTCGCCCAGCATATGGCGTCAGTGGACCTACGGCTTGGTCTCAGTACCTATGCAACCCTTGCCCAGGCTACTAAACGCATTCTACAATCCGCAGGCCGCAACCAGGTAGCGAACGTTCCGACTACACCACGTAGCGGCCAGGATTCAGCCGCCCCTGCGGATCGAACTCGTGCTTGATCTGGCGCATCAGCGCGGCACCCTCGCCAAGATCACCCCAGCGTGGCACGTCGGCTAGTGTCGTAGCGACCCAGTGTAGGCCGGGCAGCTCGGCGGCGAGCATCGCCAGCTGCGCGGCATCACTGCCAGCCAACCGCGCATAGGCCACGCCATCGAGTGCCCGTGCGCTGATCAGCACCAGCGGCGCATACGCCTCCATCCGCTCAAGCGCCGCCTCCAAATCACCAGGCAAGATTGAGAGCTTGATCACCGCATCCTGCTCGCCAAGCTGCAATGTTTGGGGCAAATCGGCAATGCGCTGGAGCAGCACGCGATGATCGGCGCGTTGCTCGGCCTGACCAGCGCTGTACGCCGCGAGCAAGCCAAGCTCGGCGGCGTGGCGGGCCACCGCCTGAGCCAGGCCCTCGGCAACGACAAATACTGCATGACCCGGCCCAAGGCCAAGCTGCTGTAGTGCCGCCGGGTTCAGATACTCGGCGGCGGTGGGCGTCAACTGCGAGGCATGGAGATCGGCGAGAAAGCGAAACGCGGCAGCGCGCGCCCCAAAGCGGCAGAGCAGCGCCGTGCTTTCGCGTGGAGCCGGTAGCAGCTTGAAGTTCGCCGAGGCGATCAGTGCTAGCGTGCCGAAGCTACCATGATACAGCTTCATCATGTCGAAACCGCTGACGTTCTTGACCACCATACCACCGGCTTTGCTTGTGTGCCCCGCCGCATCGACCACCTGAATGCCAATCAGCAGATCGCGTAGTGTGCCATAGCCCAGCCGGCGTGGGCCGTCCATCGCAGTGGCAATCAGCCCGCCGATCGTAGCGCGCTCGGGTAGCGGCGCATCGACCGGCAGCATTTGCCCGTGTGCTGCCAGGTGGCTGCGCAACGCGCCCAGCGTCATCCCCGCTTCAACCGAAATAGTCAGATCGCCAGGCTCGTGGATGAGCACCCGCTGGAGCCGCTCGGTGCGCACCACCAGGTCAATCTGCGCCGGTGGATTACCAATCAGTTGCTGGGTGCCGCCGCCCCACGGCACGACTGCCGCGCCCTGGGTGTGTGCGGCGGCCAGCACCGCAGCCAACTCCTCGGCGCTACCTGGCGCGGCGACACATCCCGGAGCGCAGCCCTGGACGGCGAATTGCGCACAGGCGGCTGGCTCGGCAGAAACAAAGGCCTGCCCGATGATTTCGGCAAGCGCATTCGGCAGATTCATGACAATCACGCTCTTACGGCGCTGAAGCGCCGTGCTATTGGGCTATTCTTGGCCCTACTTCGCCCTAGCGCGGCACCCCGGCCGGGCAGCGCCATTCGAACCAGGCGATCGCGGCCACGATTGCC
The DNA here is from genome assembly GCA_014381165.1 of Roseiflexaceae bacterium. Lineage (GTDB taxonomy): Bacteria > Chloroflexota > Chloroflexia > Chloroflexales > Roseiflexaceae > JACMIM01. The sequence continues at coordinate 2,229 of JACMIM010000228.1, read as the reverse complement.
CCTGCCAGTAATCCAGCGGCAACATAGCCATCAAGTGCTTCCGCCTGCGAAACGAACACGGCGACCATGCCACACGCCCCGCCGATCAGATAGCAGACCAGCACAGCCTCGCGCTTGGTCAGCCCCAGGGCAGCCAGCCGGTGCGAAACATGATCTTTGCCAGGGGTTGTCATGGGGTTCTTGCCGCGCCGCAGCCGCGAGAAGAACACCAACGACGTGTCGAGGATTGGCAGGCCCAGTACGCAGACTGGCACCAACCATGTGACCCAGGGCACATTCTCGGGAAAGCGGAGCTTGATCGCGATTGACGCCAGCAGAAAGCCCAGAAACAAGCTGCCAGTATCGCCCATGAAAATCGTCGCCGGGTTCAGGTTGTAACGTAGAAAGCCGATGCACGCGCCGACCAGCGCGGCCGCCATCGCGCCGACCAGCGCCTGGCCGCTCATTGCCGCCAGCAGCAGAAAGAATGCCGCCGCCACTGTGGTGGTTCCCGCCGAAAGCCCATCCATGTTGTCGAGCAGATTCAGCGCGTTGGTGATGCCGACAACCCAGACCAGTGTGACAGCCCAGTTCATCGCCACACTGTCGAACAGGCGCACCTGAGCGCCACCAAGGATGAGAATCACCCCAGCCAGTACCTGGCCAGCCAGCTTCAGGTAGGCATGCAGGCCCCAGCGATCGTCGACCAGGCCAAACAGCGAAACCAGAGTCGCGCCCAGCAGAATCGCCACCAGCTCGCGAATGTAGAAGCGATCGCCAAAGGCCACCAGCGCCAGCACAAACGCGCCGTAGATCGCTGCGCCGCCCAGCAGCGGAACCGGGTTGGTATGTACCTTACGCGCATTTGGCGCATCGACCACACCCGTTTGTAAAGCCAGCTTGCGGGCCAGCGGCGTGCCGAGGATCGAAAATAGCAGCGCGGAAAGAAAAATTAGCAGAATCTGTGTCATGGCTGGGCTTCCCTGTGCAATATGGCGGGGATGGTAGCACGCGGCACGGGTGGCGTCAAACCGAGTTTTTCGGCACGAAGCCGTAAAATGCGAAGACTTTGGAACCATATAGGTGTAATTTGTATGTCTTCGCGTCTTCGTGTCGTATTGTTTTGCGCACACTGCCGGTGTGCGTGGGCTAGAAGCCCACTATTATGACCCGAAACGCGCTGAAGCGCGTTGCATGCGGTTGAACTCGCTTCAGCGCGTTTCGGCGTGGCCCAATCCAGGTTGATGCTATGATTGCCAGACAAACCTTGCACAGAAAGGAAAGTCCATGGCGTTTCTCGACATGCCGCTCGACCAGCTGCGCGCCTACCTGCCCGACCGCAGCGAGCCTGCCAACTTCGACGCCTTTTGGCGGGCCACGCTAGAAGACACGCGCCGCCACGACCTGAACCCGCAGTACGCGCTATTCGCCAGTGGCCTGACCACTGTTGACTCCTACGATGTGACGTTTAGCGGTTATGGCGGCCAGCCGATCAAGGCATGGCTGAACGTGCCCCGCCAGCACAGCGGGCTACTGCCATGTGTCGTCGAGTTTATTGGCTATGGCGGCGGGCGCGGCTATCCAAGCGACTGGCTGCTGTGGAGTGCGGCGGGCTACGCACATTTAGTGATGGACACGCGCGGCCAGGGATCGGCTTGGCTCAAGGGCGACACCGCCGACCCCGAGCCAGAGCACACGAACCCGCACCACCCCGGCTTCATGACGCGCGGCGTGCTGCGACCAGAAACCTACTACTACCGCCGCGTGTTCGCCGATGGCGTGCGCGCAGTCGAGACGGCCCGCGCATTCGACCAGATAGATCCCAGACGCATTGTTGTCGCAGGGGGCAGCCAGGGCGGCGGCATCGCAATCGCCGTGGCGGCGCTGGCCGAGGGGGTTGCCGCCGCGATGCCAGATGTGCCGTTTCTGTGCCACTACCGCCGGGCGACAGAACTGGTGGCGACACACCCATATGAGGAAATCTCGCGTTATTTAGCCTCGCACCGCGACAAGATCGAACAGGTATTCGCCACGTTGGCCTATTTCGACGGGGTCAACTTGGCAGCACGGGCCAGGGCGCAGGCACTATTCTCGGTGGGCCTCATGGACGAAACATGCCCGCCGTCGACAGTTTTTGCCGCCTTCAATCACTGGCAAGGCGAAAAAGAGATTCCGCCATTTTATAGTGGCCTCCGGATTTTGCAACTCGGAGGTCGTGCAAATCGCGCGAGATGCTACTTTGCGTCACCT
>JACMIM010000227.1 GCA_014381165.1 Roseiflexaceae bacterium | reverse complement strand
TGGATTCGCGTGGCGTTGGCGAGCACACGTTCGCGTGCGCTAGCGAGGGTGGCGGCGCTGGCAACCAGCGTGATCGGCAGGCCACCGCTGGTGCGCAGCAAGCTTGGTGTGGCCGCCGCACCCCCAAAGCCAAATATGGCCCCCGCTGCCGGGCTGCGCAGGCCAGCCGGGTTTTCGGTGGCGCTGTGGAACGCCAACACGCCCCCGTCCAGGTCTTCCAGTCCGCTGATCGGCCCACCGCTGGCGAAGTAGTTTGGGTAGCCGCGCGCGAATAGCCCCAGCCCGACGCTGGCTTCTGGCGCGAAGCGCGGCGCGGGCAGCTCGTGCAGGCGCTGGGCGACCATGGCCCGCAGCCATGGCAGCAGGTCGTCTTCTAGCCGGGGCAGCACGACCTGAGCCTCGCCCTGGTGGAAGCTGCTGCGTAGCGCGGTAACCTTTGGCCCATCCGGGGCGATCACACAGCTGACCGAAAGCATGCCCCAGTAAGGTAAACCCTCGGTGGCCAGCCCAGCGACAATCGGCTGGATAATGCGCTGGTGCATGAAATCAGCCAGCAGCTGCGCATAGCGGGTGTTGCTGGTATGCGCGCCAATGCCGTGCGCCTGCTCGCCACTGTCATCCTCGGCCACGCGGTCATACAGGCGAACTGGCAGCAGTGGCACAGCGCTGCGACCATCGGTAAACGCCGACAGCACCACGCGCGGCCCGGCAATGTATGATTCGACCACAACACCCTCGCTTGCACCAGTCAGCGGGCCGGTTCGAAACAGCTGTCGCACCCCTTCAATTGCCGCGAACCGATCCTGGTACACACGCTCGCCCAGCGCCGGGCTGTCGCCCTTGACGATCACTGGCATGGGCTGAGTAGCCAAAAAGCGCTCGGCGGTATCGGGATCGCGGCAGGCTCGCCCATTCGGCGTTGGCAGGTTGTGGCGCAGCAGAAAGGACTTCGCGGCGCAACGGCTGCGCTCCAACACGGCGGAGCGCTGCGATGGCCCACACACACCCACCTGAAACGAGACTGCCTCGTCGACCAGGCCACTGTGGAGAAATGCGCTATCGGCGGGCAGAATCAGATCGATCCCATGCTCGAAGGCATAGCGTGCCACCGCAGGTGCAGCGGGGGGATCGAGGTCGATCGCGGGCGCGAGCTGGCCGGTGCCGCCATTTCCAGGCAGACACAGCAATTCAGTAACCTGGGAGCTATTGAACAGCTTCCAGACCAAGGCGTGAGCGCGGCCATCGCCGCCAAGGACAAGCAGTTTCATTTTACAAGTATAGCACGCTGCCCTGGCGGAACAGCCTGTGCTATACTTCGAAAGCTATGTGGCGCAACTCGTTGCTAGCATTGAGCGTCCTAGTGTTATGGTTTGTTTAACTCCTTGAAGGAGATGCTATGCCCGGTGAAGTTACCTTACGGACGATGCTGGCCCGACCGCAGCTCGCCGTTACCAATACGCCGCAGGTCGCCTATCTGCTGCTCGACATTCAGCCCTCGGCTGCCATGACGCAGGTGCGCATGCCCGTGAGCGTGGCCTTTGTGCTCGACCGTAGCGGCTCGATGAAGGGCGAGAAGATCGACCGGGTGCGCCGTGCCACTTCGCTAGCGGTGGACGCGCTCGACCAGCAGGATGTCTTGTCGGTTGTGATTTTCGACCATCGCGTCGAAGTGCTGGTGCCAGCGACCCATGTCACCAACAAGCGCGCCATTCAGGAATCGATCACGCGCATTCGTGATGCCGGCGGCACCAAGATCGCTCCAGGGGTCGAGCGCGGCCTGCGTGAATTGATGGCCTTTGGCCAAAACGGTATCCGCCGCATGATCCTGCTGACCGACGGCCAGACCGAGCAGGAGCATGAGTGCCTGCTGCGCGCCGACGACGCTGGGCGGGCGGGCGTGCCGATTACGGCGCTTGGCGTTGGCAAGGACTGGAACGAGGACCTGCTGATAGACATGGCCAACCGCTCCAGCGGCACCGCCGATTACATCGATCAGCCCGATAAAATCGTCGAGTATTTTCAGAACACGGTGCAGCGCGCCCAAAACACGGCGATCAACAACGCCAGCCTGACCATGCGGCTGGTGCAGGGCGTCACACCGCGCGCGGTCTGGCAAGTCATCCCCTTGATCTCGAACCTTGGCTACCGCCCGGTTTCCGACCGCGATGTGAATGTGCCGCTTGGCGAACTCGAAACTGGCAGCGGGCGCACGCTGCTAGTCGAACTGCTGGTCGACCCAAAGCCGGTTGGCCAGTACCGCATCGGCCAGGCCGAGGTCAGCTACGATGTGCCAGCGCTGGGCCTACAGGCCGAGCGGGCGCGCACCGATGTGATGCTCAGCTTCACAGATGATGCCGCCCAGGCTGCCCAGGTAACGCCACAAGTCATGAATATTGTCGAGAAGGTCAGTGCGTTCAAGTTGCAAACGCGCGCCTTGCAGGATCTGCAAAGCGGCGATGTCTCGGGGGCGACCCAAAAACTCAAGAGTGCGGTAACGCGCTTGCTGAACCAGGGCGAGCTGGAGCTGGCGCAAACCATGCAGCAGGAGGTCGATAACCTGCAACAGACCGGCCAGATTTCGAGCGAGGGCCAGAAGACCATGAAGTTCGGCACGCGCAAGACGGTGCGGTTGAGCGACCGAGATCTGCCAAACTAGACAAACAACGCAGGCGACGCGCGAAAGCGCATTGGGAGCGCGTAAGGTTAAGCAGGCTTAACACAACAAACGGCGCGATTGGTTGCAGGCTGTGCAACTAATCGCGCCGTTTTCGTAGTGGTGACTCGAGCACCGCCTATATCTAGCGGTATTATTCACATTCTCCACAAAATGTGGAAACAGCCTGTCGAATGGGGACAACTTTCCTGCTGTTTGCACAGTTTTTCATGATTCTCAGCCGTTAGGCGATGTTGTTGCTCAGTTTATTGCGGTTTTGAGCGCATCGCGCTTACCAACTGCAACAAACACCTACTTGGGCAACACGTCGGGCGTGGCGTGGTCGGCGGGGTCGTTGTTCAGCGCATCGCCTTTGGGCGTCGCTGGGCGCGGGCCGGCAACGCCGCCGCCGCTATGAGCCTTGCTCACATCGAGCCCCTCGGCCTGCTGCGCATCG
>JACMIM010000028.1 GCA_014381165.1 Roseiflexaceae bacterium | reverse complement strand
TTCAGCTTCGCCTTGGTTTTCGCGTTGTTCCAGTGCTACGACGCTCTCCCAGGGCACAATCAGCGCCAGGCCGTATGACTGAATGTGCAATCCCTCGGCGCTGGTGGTGAAGGCTACGCCATACTCTTCGAGGATTCCCCAGATGACCAGTGGCGCAGCCACTACTATGCCAAGCATGAGCAGCGCTGGAATCAACTGGCTCGGCCCCAAGCCACCGGTCAGGTTTTCTTGCAGCGCCTCGAAGAAGCCAATCTCAGGCTGGCCGGGCACGCTTCCCACCGTATTCAGGAGGCTCCATAGCGCCAGCGCCCAAACGATTAGCGCGCCAACCAGCAGCGCAAGCAGCATGCGGCGGGCAGCAGGCGTGGGGGTGTGCGACATAACCGCTCCAACAATCGCGGTTCGCTGGGTGGCGGTGCCGCCGCCACCCAGCAAACCGTATCTAGAACATCGAAAGTTGCTCGGCCGGCGGCTCGTCGCGGCGCGGTTCCTCGGCGGCTGGCTCGCTGGCTTGGCGCTCGGCCTGGGCCAAGAATTCAGGCAGACGGCGGAAATCGTCCTCGATCAGGGTGCGGTTCTGCGGCTGGTGCAGCGCCGCCGCCGGGTGCATCATCGGCACGATCAGGCGCGAACCAACGCGCTTGGGCTGGCCGTGGATACGGGTGATACGCTCGTTGGGGAACCATCTGGCCATCGAGAAGCGGCCCAACGTGACGATTACGGGCGGGTTGATTGCGGCAATCTGGCGCTCCAGGAACAGGGCGCAGGCGGCGATCTCATCCGGCTCGGGGTCGCGGTTGTTGGGCGGCCGGTGCTTGACCACATTGGTAATAAACACGTCCTGGCGGCGCAGCCCGGCTAGCGCCAGCAGTTCCTCAAGAAATTGCCCCGCCGCGCCGACAAATGGCCGGCCCTGGCGATCCTCATTGAAGCCGGGTGCCTCGCCAATAAACATAATCTTAGCGGTGTCCGGCCCCTCGCCAGGAACGCCCTTGTTGGCCGTCGCGTGGAGCTTGCACAGTGTGCAGCCGCGCACCTCTGTGGCCACTTGGGCCAACGCTTCGCTGGCATCCATTGTACGCCCTCGTTTCTAGATTGCATGTAAGCTACGAGTTGCCTCTGCAAGGCCGGAATCGCGGCCTCTGATATAGCACACGGGGTGCCAGGAGGAGTACACGGTGTTCCACGAGGCCGCAGGCGGGTTGAAACCCGCTAGCTGGTATGCCCCAAGGCGCTGAAGCGCGTCGATAACTATTCAACGCGCTTCAGCGCGTTTCGGCGTATCAGACGCCGGATTCATCCGGTGGCCGTGGTGGTAGTCTACAATCCATTGCGGCGTTGATCGTTTGGCGGCGCTGGGTCGGCCAGGCCAGTCCAGCGCCGGTCGTCTTCGGTGGCGAAGATCTCGTCGCGGTCGGGCCGGGGCGTTCGCTGCACAGGGCTGATCGGCTTTTCGACAGTCATCCGGCGAATGCTCCCGCGCAGCAGGAAATGCAGGACACTAATCGTGATGGCGGCGAGGCCAAATGCAAGCCACTGGCCTTGCGAGCCTGGCTGGGTCAGCGCCCGCACGGCTACCACGGCCACGCCGATGCTCACGCCGATCAGTACAATTTCCAGCGCCTGGCGCACTGGCTGCTCCTGCGGTTGTTTTTCTTGGTTCAGAACGGGCCTCGCGTGGTATTTCCGATAGAATCTCCATGCTACCAGCACCGCCGCGCCGCGTCAATGCCTGCGGAATGGTGGATTCGACATGAGCGGCGAGGAAGTTGGCGTAGAGCCGCGCCCCGTCGGGCAGCAGGTGAATGCCATCGCGTCGGAAGAATTCGGCGCGCTCATGGCTTTTCGTGTACCAGTCGGCCAGCACTGTGTTCGAGTAGCGGCCCACTCCTTCGGCCAGCACAGCGTTATTTGGCGCTTCCCACCAGCGCGGCACTTTCACGTTGACAATCACTACACGGCGTACATCAGCCAGAATCCGCATGAGTTCGTCGAACTGCTCGCTGCTGATCGGCCCGTTTGTGCCAATATGCACGATCACAACGTCGCCAAGCTGGTTCAATTCGCGTTTATCGTGCAGAATGGCAATCGCTGCTCCCAGGCGGCGGCTGACAGCGGCATCGACTTGAATGGTTTGAAAGACCTGCACAAGTTCGCTCGAGGCGCCCAGCATCACCGAATCGCCAACCGCGACGATCGGGCCAGCCGGCGTGGGGCTAGGTGGCACGGTCGGCAGCGGTGTTGGCATCCTGGTTGCGGTCGGCGCGGCCGCTGTTGTTGTGATTTCGAAAGCCCCAGCTGCCGTGGGCAACTGGGTTGGGCTAGCCGTGGGCCGTGGCGGCGCAACCGAGGGCGCGGCGGCGATGATCGCCGCTGGGGTGGCGGCGCGTTGAGCGGGCGGCTTGTCCATGCTCGGCAGCGTGGCGCTGGCGGCAACCACGCCAATTACCAGGGCGGCAGCGGCGGCCAGCCAGCGGACAGGCAGCCGCACGTCTTGAACGCGCCGCCAGCGTTGCAGCGGCAGCTCGACCAGGCGATACGATAGCTCGGCCATGGTGAATGTCGCCAGCAGCGCGAGTGGCAGCAGCAGAACGGGTTCGATCGACACGCGCGGGTTGGTGCGCAGCAGCACAAGGATCGGCCAGTGCCACAGGTACAAGCCATACGAGCGCAGGCCGATCCAGCGCAGCCCAGGCCAGTCCAGCAGGCGCGCGGCGGGCGAGCCGGGCAGTTGCGCGGCGGCAATTACACACACGGTGAGCAGGGCAACCAGTGCGAAGCCACCACGGTACAGTGCTGGCTGGAACTCGTCGAAGGCGTGCAGCGCGGCCAGCAGCAGCGCCAGTGCAACCAGCCCGAGCAATCCCACCACAGCACGCACCGCTGGCCGCGCCACAGCGCTTGCGGCGAAAGGCATCGCCAGCGCAAGCGTCGCGCCAAACAGCAGCCCAGCGGCGCGTGTGTCGGTGCCATAGTACAGGCGTGCCGGATCGAGACCAGGTTGCACCAGCAGCGCCATCAGATTTGTCGAAAGGCAGGCAGTGGCAAGCGCCAGCAGCGTCATGGTTCCACGGCCATACTGGCGCAACCCCGCCGCGAGTAGCAACGGCCAGATCAGGTAGAACTGCTCTTCGATCGCCAGCGACCAGAGATGCTGGAGCGCTGCGGTCCGCTCGATCTGTTGGAAGTAGGAGGTCTGGGTCGCAATCAGGTGCCAGTTGCTGAAGAAGCCCAATGCCGCCAGTAGATTGCCACGCAGATCCGGCAGATCGCCAGGGGCAAGCAGCGCGGTCAGGCCATACACCACAGCCAGCAGCAGCAGCAGCGCGGGCAACAGCCGCCGCGCCCGGCGCAGCAGAAAGCGGCCAAAGCGAATCCGCCCGCTGGACTGCCACTCGGTGTGCAGCAGCGTGGTGATCAGAAAGCCGCTGATCACGAAGAAGACCTCGACGCCGAGAAAGCCGCCACGGGCAAACGGCAGATCGAGGTGATACAGCAGCACACCAAGCACGGCGATCGCGCGCAGACCATCGAGCGCTGGCAGATACCGCTGGTTTGTGCGATGCGAATCTTCCATGATCTTCTCGACACCGGTTACGCGCAGGTTCAAGGCTCAGGGGGCACGAAGTACCAGGCAAAGCCATCGATCACCTCGCCGCCCATGACGCGCCGCCGTGGCAGCTCATACAGCCGCTCGAAGTTCGCGCCGGGCCAGGTCGTTACGGCGTTGGTGTAGCCAGCTGCCTGCACGGCTTCGGCAACCTCGGGCGTGTAACTGCCGGCCGGGTAGCTGAAGCTGGCCACCGCCACGCCCAGCTCGGCCTCGATTACGGCGCGCGACTGCACGATTTCCGCGTGGGCCTGCTCGAAGGCCATGCCCGCGAGATCGCCGTGGCCCATGCTGTGTGCGGCGATCTCCATGCCGCTGTCGCGCAGCACGGCGAGCTGCTGCCAGGTCATATAGCCGGGCCTGCCCACAAACCCAGGCACAATATAGAACGTTGCCGTGAACCCGTAGTGGCGTAGCACTGGCAGCGCTGCACTGTAATTGTCCGCATAGCCGTCGTCGAAGGTCAGCGCCACCGGACGCTCGGGGCAGCGTTGCTCGGCGCGCAGGCAGGCCGCAAGATCGCGCAGGCGGACGGTCGTGTAGCCCTGTTCCACCAGCCAGGCCATCTGCTCGGCGAAGCGGTCGGGCCGCACCGACAGGCGAAAGCCCAGCGGGTCGGCGGCCTGGTCGACCTCGCGGATGTAGTGATACATCAGCACTGGCACATAGCCCTGATCAGTGTTTGCCAGCGTCGAGGGCGTGCCGAGCGGTGCTGCCGTCGCCACTGCTTCGGGGGCAAGCATTGCCGTTGCGGCGACAGGCCGCATGTCAAAAAGCACTGCTTGCGCGGTACTGGTTGGTCGGGCGTTCGTAGCAACAGGCGCGGCTGTTGCTAGCGAGCGTACATCTACCGCACGCGTGTGCTGTTGTGGAAGCCAGATTATTGCGCCAAACACCACCAGCGGAACAACAACGGCGACAAGCCGAACGAGCATACGCCCCCAGGTATCCACCACATGCGCCTCGCTTAGGTTTTGGCTGAATAACTCACCTTGCACCGACCCACGAGGACATTGGCTTCATTGCGTGCAGCATTCGTGGCAGGCGAACACGAGGTTCGCTCCTAGCGTGCAGCATTCGTGGCGGGCGAACACGAGGTTCGCTCCTACGTGGCGCATTCGTCGCTGTAGGGGCGAACCTCGTGTTCGCCCGCAGCGTGCTTATTTCGCCAACGCGCTACGCGATTTGTCGTTCCAAAGAAACAGCAGCGCGTTGGCCACATACCGCTCGCCTGAAGCG
>JACMIM010000226.1 GCA_014381165.1 Roseiflexaceae bacterium | reverse complement strand
TGCGCTCTCGGGGGTGGGCGGCAGCAGCAGCGCGGCCAGCGTGCGGCCAAGCGCACGTAGCCCGCTGGCGTCGAGCTCGCGGCTTTGCAGCGCCTGTACCTGGGCTTGCATGGCCTTGTCGTCGTAGCCGACCGGCGTGGCTTGCTCGGGCGTCATCTCGCCGGCTGGCGAGGCCAGCACCCGCACCGTGAAGCTGCCCTGGCGGGTCTTGTCTGGCATCCGCTGGATCTTGGCACCTGCCGCCTCGATGATCATGTCGTGGTAGTGCATGTGAATATCTCCGCATTGGCGCGGCAAGCACCATTGAACCCTGCTTGCCGCTCCGATGAACGCGCTTGCTACGCCCACTATCCATTGGTTCATCGCCCGGCGAAGCATGTGCGAGCGGGTGCATGTGCATGCCTATCAAGAACGATGCTGGCGGGCCAGGGCCGTACCGATCTAGGTGGGCAAATGCTTCGCCGCTACAGGGTTGTCTGTTGCCACATCGGCCGTGCTTATCTTTATGCGCTGCTTGCATTTTGTCAATAGGCATGACACGACCCGATGCAACTGCAAACATGCGTGCGGCGGCGTATCATCAGTGTCAGGGAGCAGCATGGCCTGACAGCTGTGCTATACTCGACCGGAGGCAGGCCATCGCACGCACACGCCGCGACACCGCAATGCACGATTTTATCGACACACCCTACCGTCGGCTCATCCGCGATTGCGAGGCCGCGATTACGCGCATTCGCGCTGCCCAACACGCTGGCCGCTTCGGCGCGCCTGAAGTGGGCGAGGACTTTGTGTTTGTGTTGCACGCGGTCGCGCCCTACTTCATGGGCTACGCCCGCCGGGTCAGCGACCTGGGGCCGGAGTCGTTCGCCGAGGCGCTGGAGGCGCTCCAGGATACCCTGATCGACGACATCCTCAGCCCGACCTACCCGACGCTGGCGACGCAGTTTGGCGCGTACCTGCGCACCAGGCCGCTGCGGGTTCTGCAGGAGGTGGCGCGAAAACATGGCCGCGCTGGCGTATCATACGCTGTAGCGCGGCTTGACCATAGCGTCGGCGACGAAGGCCAGAGCCTCGCCGACACCGTGGCCGATCCGCGCGTGCGCAGCTTATCCGATCGCCTGGCCGATCGCGAGCAGATTGAGGCAGCGCTGGCCGTCCTGCCGCCCGAAGAGCGCTATGTGTTCACCCAGCGCCTCGTCGGCACCGACAACAACGCTGTCGCCCGAACGCTTGGTGTTTCAGCCGCCACTGCGACCCGCATCTACCAGCGCGCGGTGGTGCAGCTGCGGGAACTCTTGACCGATAACAATGAGTTGTAGAACGTGGTTGGTGCGTGGTGCCTATTCTGAACCAACGCACGACGCCCCACGCGACCGAAGGAAGTACCCATGCAGCACGAAAACCAGCAGGTGGACGAGGCGCTAGCGCACTACTTGGCGGCGCTTGAAGCAGGCGCACCTGAGCCGCTCGACGCGCTCGCGCCCGACCCGGCCATTCGCAGCCAGATTGAATTCGCACTGGCCGAGGGCCTGCCCGCGCCGGTGTTCGCACCCAGCGCAGCTGAACAGACCGCCGCCGCTGCGGTCGCTGCGCGCGTCCAGACGCG
>JACMIM010000225.1 GCA_014381165.1 Roseiflexaceae bacterium | reverse complement strand
TCTACTCGAAGAATTGTTCCACCTGGATAGGCATCGCCGCCACCCGCGAGGGCAGGCTGGCCTTGCGCTGAAACACGCCCTGCGACTGGTAGACCGCGCCAGCCAGCACCAGCAACTCGATCGTTTGGCCCACTGGATCGGCCAGCCAATATTCGGCCACACCGGCGCGGGCGTAGGCATCCTGCTTCTGGCGGCGATCATACCCCAAACTGCTGGGCGAGGCGATCTCGACCACCAGATCGGGCGCGCCGACGATCCGCGCGGGCGTGATCGCCGCACTGCTGCCGTTGAGCACCACAAGTATATCAGGCTGCACTACATCGCCTGGCCCCAGCTCGACATCGGTAGGCACTGCAAAGACACGGCCCAGACCAGTCATTTGAATATGCATTGTCAAATAGAACGCGAACAGATTGTTTGCGGACTGATCTCCAGTCGTGGGAGCCGGGGCCATGTACAAGATTCCGTTCACAACTTCGTAGCGGCTGCCATCGGCGGGGATGGCCGCGTAGTCAGCATATGTCCAGCGGCCCTGCGGCGGGCCTACAACACCATCGACAGGTGTGGTCACATCAACCATATCCGGTATAGTGATCATAGCAACCTCCCTTGTGTGCATGTATTATACGCCAAACAAGCCGCGCGGGGCTAGAGGCAGGGAGGGGCCAACTACACATCGAGTTGCCTCCGTCCCCAGCCCCCAGCTCCCAGCCCCCAGCCCCTAGCTCCAAGCCCCGGCCTGCTGGCACCAAGATTGCTCCTTCCAGAAAGGCTACTGTCAGACACAAGCGAGAAAGAGACAACCAGTATGGCGGCGAAAGTTGCGCAGGCACCAGAGGGCGTGATGAGTGGGGCGTGGGAGCGCGAACGCGGCTGCGTGACGTTTGCCTTGTGGGCACCCTGGAAAAAGAGCGTGCATGTCGTTGGCGATTTCAATAACTGGGACGCCAAGGCCGATCCACTCCGTATTGACGAGAGCGGTTTGTGGTGGGGCGAGAAGCAGCTCGAACCGGGCCAGTACGCCTACCAATTCGTGCTGGACGGCGAAACCTATGTGGCCGATCCGTATGCGCAGCAGCTGCGCTGGGCCGATGGCAACCCCGAGCCGCACGCTCTGGTCGATGTGGGCGCGCAACCATACCAGTGGAACGATGGTGATTTTGGCATCAAGCCGTTAAACGAATTGGTAATCTACGAGGCACACATCGGCGATTTCAGCCCCGAGGGCAGCTTCCAGGGCCTGACTGATCGGCTTGATTACCTTGCTAACTTGGGCGTGGATGCGATCGAACTCATGCCGGTGCAGGAGTTCCCTGGCGACCACAGCTGGGGCTATAACCCGGCCTACTTCTTTGCGGTCGAAAGCGCTTACGGTGGCAACACCGCCTTTAAGCAGCTGGTCGACGCGGCCCATCAGAAGGGCATCGGCATCATCCTGGACATGGTTTTTGCCCACACCACCGCCGATGGCCCGATCTCGCGGCTGTACCCATTCGACCAGAACCCGTATTTTAGCAGTGGCACCAACCCGTGGGGCTTTCCTAGCCTCGATCATTGGGATGATGCGACTAAGCGGCTCATCCGCGACATCCAGGATTTCTGGTTGACCGAATACCACATCGATGGCTTTCGCTACGATTATGTCGAAGGCATCCGGTATGATGGCGTCAGCGGCATGAGCTTTATCGCCTGGGCGGCCAAGCAGTGCAAGCCGCACGCCTACTTGATCGCCGAGGACATTGTGCAGGATCCAGCGGCGGTAGTGCGCGACACCGAGACCGATTGCTCGTGGCATTGGCAGTTCAACAAGATGCTGCGCGCCCAGCTGTACGAGAATGAGTACCAAGGCAATAATTACGGCGACATGGCCGGCGTGGCGCGGGTGCTTTCCTTTGACGGCGACGGCTACCAGGATAATGCCCAGCCAATCAACTTCCTCGAAACTCACGACGAAGACCGGCTGATTCGCGACGCCCAAAACTGCAACCCCCAGATCGATGAGGCCGGCGCGACCCGTAAAAGCATGCTCGGCGCGATCGCGCTGTTCACGGCCCAGGGCGTGCCGATGCTGTACCACGGCCAGGAGTTTGGCGCGCGGGCCGAGAAAACAGTCGATGTCAGCAAGCTACCCTGGGAATACCTTGAGAGCGACGCGGGCCGCGCACTGCATGCGCACTATCGCACACTGGCGTATATGCGCCACACGGTCGGCGCGCTGCACACCAACAACTTCGCGGTACTGCATCAGGATGCGGAGGCCAAGACGATCGTGTACCAGCGCTGGAACGACCATGGCAGCCTGGCGGTGGTGGCGCTCAATTTCTCGCCCGCCGCACAGCAGATCAGCATTCAGTTTCCCGGCGCAGGCACCTACCACGAATGGCTCCACGACTACGACGAGCACGTTGGCGACGACCCGGTCACGGTCGACGTGCCAAGCTCATTCGGCAAAGTCTGGGTACGAAGTTGATTCCCTCACCCCTGCCCCTCTCCCCGCAGGGAGAGGGCAGGGGTGAGGGCACCGGGTTCAAGGCGTTGAAGCGCGATTTGTGGGTTGCGGCGCGGGTGCGGGCGAAAAGGGCTTGGGCGGGGCGGGCAGCGCGGCACGCAGCACGCGCCCGCTATCGACAATATACAACAGCGGCTGGGGGCCAGTTGTATCGACGGTGATAGCCGAGGGGGCTTCAAGCGAAATCGGGCTGCTCGGCCTGGTACGAATTTGCTGGATGAGTTCGCCAGTCTGCTTGTTCAGCTGGAGAATACGCCGGTTGGTTGGGTCAAGAATGAACAGCTCGCCCACCGTCGGGTCGTCACCAGAAACCACCAGGCTTTTGGCCAGCGCCAGCTGTGGCTCGACCTGCGGCGCGGGCAACTCTTTCTCGAAAGCGTTTTGGTCGAAAATTTGAACGCGCCCGCTTGGGCTGAGCAGGTACACCTTGCCGTCGATCGCCAGATCGACCGCATCGGCGATATCGCTGGTGCCGAAGTTGGTAATCCAGGGCGTGTACAAGTCGCTCTGCCCGCCGCTGTTGTATTTATGCACATTGCCCGGCAGCGCGCCCCAGAAGTACAAGTTACCAAAATAGGTCACAAAGCGTAGATTGCCGATTTCGCGCCGCCACTCGCCGCTGCCGCCCAAGTTACTATTATTCCACTCGGGGCCATTGCGGAAGTAGTACACATAGCCGCTGTCGATCTGGCCGACCGCCACGATGTTGTCGATCCGCCAGGCCAGCGCCTTGATCTGGCCAACCGCTACGCCATTGGCGAGCTGCTGATTGGGGCTAAGCAGCGGGCGCAGCGGGCCGCCATTCTTGTCCATCTGGTAGATAATGCCAACGTTGCTGTCCAGCGCGTAGATCGATTCATAGGCCAGTGTCTCGGTGATCGATGTCGCGGGCGGCGGCACCACCAGCGTTTCGAAGCTGAGGCCAGCATCGGCCTGCGGGTGGCTGCCCAGCTCGGTCAGATCGCTCAGGTAGGAAATACGCTGCACGGAAGCCTGCACTCGCTCGTATTCGCGCTCCAAACTGCTGAACTCCTGGCGCAGCTGCTGTGAATCCGAAAGCACGCCGGACGTGCGCACGCTATCCAGCGCGATCCCGGCCTCGGCCAGCAACTGATTGGCTGCCTGCTCGTCGGCGGCGCTGCGCAGGGCGTTGATCGCGCCACGAGCTTCGGTCAGCACTTCCTGCTGGGCCTGTTGCGTGTTCTGCTGCACAAGATTATTACCGACCACAACGAGCAGCAACACAGTTAGCGCGATCGACGAAAGCAGCAGCCAGGGAAACTTCGGCCCTTCCTTGCGATACGAGAGGCCATCACGCTTGCGGCGCGGCAGCAGCGCCGAGGGCGGCAGCTTGCGCCGCTGCGAACGGTTGGCTGCGGCGATCCGCGCTGTGGCAGCCGCCCGCGTGAACGGCTCAACGATCCGCTCACCCAGGCTTGGCTCCGTGTCAGGCATTTCACCATGGGCGCGGCGGGCGTAGCTGGTGAACGTCTCACGCGAAACACCATCGCCAAGATCGACCGGGCGGGCCACTTGCGGTACAACATAATCGCCCTCGCCCAGGAATGCGGAGGGCGTTGAATCTTGGCGTTCGCGCGCTGGCAGGCGCCCAATCGGCGGGCGGCGCTGCTCACGGGTCTGCTCGACCCGCTCCTGAAGCGAGTCGCCAAGCTCTAACGATGGGACACGCAGCTCTGGGCGCGGTGGCGGCGGCGGCTCTTCAGGCAGGCTGTCGAGTTGGCGCTGCTCGCGTTGGCTGTGGTCGCGGCGCAGATCGCGGCGCAGAATCTCGCCGCGGGCATCACTACCCTTGAGCCGTAGCGCCACATCGCCGCTCAACCGCTCAAAACGCTCGGCCAGACTGGTGCCGCGCGGTGTACGTGCCGGAGCGGCAGCCTGGGGCTGCACGGCGGTTACGCCCAGCAGAAAGCCGTGGAAGTGCGTCAGGCCGTGATTGGCACCCAGGCTGTGCAGCTCGCCGGTGATCGCCTCAGCTGAATCCAACTTGAACAGGTAGTCGATCACCTCGCGGCGCAGGTGCGGGGCCAGCGCACTGGCCACAACAATCAGGGCATCGCCGGGCTTGAGCGTGGCGCGGTAGAACGTCGGCTCGATCGTCAGGCTTGCGCCAAGCGCATTCGGCTTCATCGAAGTCAGCGACGCATCGGCCCCACCGCCCCACGATGCGCTGGGCGGCAGGGCGCGCAGCTTGCCCTCGGCACGCAGATAGGCCTGGGCCGGCTGCACCTGGGCCACATAGATGCTCTGCTCCTTCACCACCACACAGGTCACACCCACAAACACACGCTTTTGCTGGGCTGCGCTGAAGTTCTGGCCGTACAGCACAGCGTTGGCCTTGGCCACTGCTTTATTCAGCGCCGAGGTTACACTGTAGGAGCTGTCGCCGTAGAACTGGGCGCGGATCGTCCGCACGATCAGCTGGCATGCCTCACGCTCACGCAGGCTCTCGTGCGCGGCCTCTGCCAGAATGTAGAGCTGGCCCTTACGCGCCTCGGGGCTGAACACAGCAGCGGGCTCAGCCGCCAGCACTAGCGGGCTGGCCTGCTGGCGCTGCCCGCCGACAACCGCAAACTGCTCGAAAAGCGTCTCGTACTGTGACATGGTGCCTGTGTCTGTGGAATAGATGCGATGCACAGATTATACCACGAGGGCGTCGTGGGGCGAACGCTGGGAGACGGGCAAACGCACGGGCGAACACGAGGTTCGCCCCTACGATGTCGGGCCATGCGCCGACGATGTACGGGCGAACCTCGTGTTCGCCCCTTACCCACATTTACTCCACAAATAGTCCTTACACATACACATGTTTTCCACGTAGCTTTGCGGCATGGGCTGTGCTATAATAGCTACATCGTTCTTGTGGCAGCTGCTCGCCTATTCTACGTTATGTTGAACTGCCGCGTCCTGCTGCGTTATGTGCTGACAGATCGAGATCGCACAAGCATGCTGATGGGCGTCCAGCCGATCCGCGCTCATGCGAGTGTGTGTCGTAGTGTAAAGATTTTCAAAGGCTAAGGGCTGAGGGCTGAGGGCTAATAACGCCACTTTAGCCCTCAGCCCTCAGCCCTTAGCCCTTCCAAGGTTGCGCCCATGTGCGATTTCACTCACCTGCACGTCCATTCTGAATACAGCCTACTGGATGGCTATGCGACCACCAAGGGCATCGTCGAGCGCGCCGTCGAGCTGGAAATGGACAGCATCGCGCTGACTGACCACGGCGTGATGTATGGCGCGATGGATTTCTACGCCCAAGCTAAAAAGGCTGGTATCAAGCCGATTATTGGCATGGAGGCCTACATCGCGCCCAACTCGATGCGCGATCCCATGACCAAGGGCGGCAAGAACTACTACCACCTGGTGCTGCTGGCCCAGAACGAAGTCGGCTATCGCAACCTGGTCAAGCTGACCTCGCGCGCGCACCTGGACGGCATGGGCCGTGGTGTGTTCGCCCGCCCGCGCATCGATTGGAACCTGCTGGAGCAGCACCACGAGGGGCTGATCGCCACGTCGTCGTGCATTGCCGGCGAGGTCATCCAGCAACTGACTGGCGAGCACAAGCAACAGGCCCGCGAGGTTGCCGCCAAATACCGCGACCTGTTCGGCAGCGATAACTACTTTCTGGAACTCCAACTGCATGGCAATACGCCCGAGTTGGAGCCGATCAACGACGAACTGGTGCGGATCGGCCAAGAACTGGGCATCGGCCTGGTCGCCACCAACGACACCCACTTCGTCCGCGCGTCCGATGTCGATACCCACAGCCGCGTGATGGCCATGGGCTTCAACCTGACGCTGAAGGAATTGTGCGGCAAGAACTACCAGATGGACGAGACCTATCATATTATGTCTGGTGACGAGATGTTCCAGCGCTTCAAGCGCTATGGTACATCGCCAATCGAAAACACCCGCCGGATCGCCGATATGGTCGATCTCAAGCTCGATTTTGGCCGCGTTAAGTTGCCCGAATTCGAAATTCCCGAGGGGCACGACGCAGCCTCCTACTTGCGCTTGATCTGCGAAGAGGGCCTGATGAAGCGCATGGGCGGCCACCCGCCCGAAGAGTACATCAAGCGGCTCGAGTATGAGCTGGATGTGATCAACCAGACTGGCTTTCCCGACTACATGCTGATCGTCTGGGACTATGTGAAGTTCGCCCGCTCGAACGGCATTCCGGCGCTGCCGCGTGGCTCGGCCGGCGCATCGCTGGTGCTGTACTGCCTGTTTATCACCGATGTCGACCCGATCACGAATAAGCTGCTGTTCGAGCGCTTTCTTTCGCCTGAGCGCCTCGAGATGCCCGATATCGATACCGACTTCGCCGATTCGCGCCGCGGCGAGGTGCTAGATTATATCGCCACCAAGTATGGGCGCGATAATGTCGCCCAGATTATCACTTATGGCACGCTGGGCGCAAAGGCCGCCATTCGCGACATGGCCCGCGTACTGGAAGTGCCACTCTCGGAGGCCGACCGCATCGCAAAGATGATCCCGCCGCTGCCAGCTGGCATCACGATCAATCAGGCGATCGAGAAGAACCCCGAACTGAAACAAACCTACGATAATGAGCCGCAGGCCCGCGAGCTGATCGACTGGGCGCGCAAGGTCGAAGGCCGCATGAAGAATGTCGGCACGCATGCCTGCGGGGTGGTGGTCGCGCGCGATCCGCTGGAGCTGATGGTGCCGCTCCAGCGCACCTCGAAGGACGAGAACGCCTTCATGGTGGCCTTTGAAGGCCCGACATTGGCCAAGATGGGCCTGCTCAAGAT
>JACMIM010000224.1 GCA_014381165.1 Roseiflexaceae bacterium | reverse complement strand
TCGCCCACCAGAATGACCCGCGCCGGGCGCAGCTCCGGGTCGGCGGCCAGTGCTACGAGCCGCTGCTCGGTCGCGATGATCGCTGAACCCTGCTGCTGGTCAAATGCCACATCGCCGTGGATCACCGGCAACAGGCCATGACCCAGCGCTGTACGCAGCCCACCAGTATCCCATCGCTCAAGGACACCAGCTTGCGCCACCAAGCTAGCCGAGGGTTGGAGCGCCAGCGCTGGCACACCCGCCGCCAGCAGCGTATCGACAACGATCCGGTTCAAGCGCAGCGCCGCCGCCGAGGTCAGCGCGTAGCCCATCCAGTCGCCGCCGGGCGCAATGCCGGTATGAACCCCGTAGCGTTTGGCGTAGACGTGGCCATACGAGCCGCTGCCGTGACCCAGCACCAGCGGCCCCGCGCCCGCATCCAGCGCTGCACGCAACTCCTGGGCAAGCTGCTGGATCACGGCCAGGCTTGGCGTTTCAGCCTGGGTTTTGTCCGTAATCACCGAGCCGCCAAGTTTGATAAATGTGTTCATGAACCAAACGTCAGCAGTGCCAGCGAGATCAGGCCCCACAGCAGCAGCGAGATCGTAAACGGACGGTCGCCAAGCACGATCTCGGCCGGGTTGCCACCACCGTCTTTCTGATAGATCAGGTACAGATAGCGAAAGAGCGCATAGGTGACAATCGGCGCGGTCGCCAGCATAAGCGGAAAATCGCTCTCAGTTTCCGGCAGGTTATCGTTGGTGGTGAAGAACGTATAGGCGATAATAATCGCGCCGGTGATAATCGAGAGCATCTGGTCGAGCATCGGCAGCGAGTATTCTTGCAAAATCCTGCGGTGCTCGCCCGCGCCGCCTTCCAGCAGCACAAGCTCGGCGCGGCGCTTGGCAAAGCCCAGAAACAGCGACAGCAGCCCCATGCAGATCAGCAGCCACTCGGTGATATGGATGTCCAGCACCATCGCGCCAGCCACCGCGCGCAGCACAAAGCCCGCTGCGATCGTGAACACATCCAGCAGCACCACATGCTTCAGGTAGTACGAGTAGAAGATGCCCTGAATGAGCACGTAGCTCACCAGCGCCAGGCCAAAATCGACCTGCTGCCAGGGCACCTGCTCGACAGTCCATGGGACACTGATCGCGTCGAGCGCGAAGGCGGCGGGGATCGCCGTGCCAAGAAACACTACCGCCGCCACCTTCGCCACCAGTGGGCTGAGCCGGCCTGAAGCCAGCGGGCGGTTGCGCTTTTTGGGGTGAGCACGGTCTTTTTCGATATCGACAAGATCGTTGATCAGGTAGATAGAACCGGCGACCATGCAGAACAGCACAAAGGCCATGGCCACGATCGCGACCGACGATGGGAAGTTCAGCCAGAGCTTTTGTTCGGAAAAGGCGATCGCGGCAAACACAAAGACATTCTTAATCCAGTCTTTTGGCCGCATTGCGCGGAAAAGCTCTCTGATCACCCCCAGGCCGCGCGCGCGGGGCTGCTCGAATTCAACGGTACGTGCCATGCGTATCTATCATTTCCGTTACGTGGTTCATCCGACAAGGGCAGTTTATTCTACCTGACAGCGCTACCCGCGTCAATCGGGTGTGACGTAAACTTTTGCGCCGCCACCACGGCCACCGGATGAATCCGGCGTCTGATATGCCAAACGCGCTGAAGCGCGTTCGAGCGAACAACGCGCTTCAGCGTGTTTTGCGTAGCAGCAGCGGGGTTCAACCCGCCTGCGCCCGTTACGCGCGCAAAACGATACGCCGCAGCCGTGTCACACCCAACGATTGACAGCACAGCTAAAAGACGCTACCCTGCCTGGCGGGAGCATCAGAAAGACGAGGACACTTGTGGACGACCCGACGATCCCGCCGCCGCTTGCAACTGCGCCAGCCGAAACGCCGCCCAAGGCAGCTATTCCCTGGAAATCAGTTCTGCTGATCGGCGTGACCATCGCGCTGACGATCGGGCTAGCGTTTGTTCCCGGCGATCTGATCAAGCAGATGGGCAACTACGGCTACCTGGGCTTGTTCGTCGTGCAGCTCCTGGCCTCGGCCACGCTGGTGCTGCCCTCGCCAACCCTGGGCTTTGCCTACCTGGCCGGCAAGGTGCTCGACCCCTGGCTGGTCGGCCTGATCAGCGGCGTGGCAGCCGGGCTCGGTGAAATCACTGGCTACCTTGTCGGTGTTGGCGGCAGCGAGTTCGCCCAGCGCAACCGCTACTACCCGATCATCGAGCGCTATGTGCGGCGTTGGGGCATTATGACGATCTTTGTGCTTGCGCTCATCCCAAGCCCGGTGTTCGACCTAGCGGGCATCGCGGCGGGCACCATGCGCATGCCGTTCTGGCGCTTTCTGCTGGCCTGCTCGCTTGGCAAAACGATTCGCTTCATTGCGGTCGCCTGGCTTGGACGGCTGGCACCGGAGTTGACCTTTTTTCAGTAGACGAGGAGTTATGTCAGCGCTTCTGATCGCCACCACTAACCCGCATAAACTCGACGAGTACCGCGCGATTTTCGTCGGCCTGCCGCTCGACCTGCGCTCGCTGCGCGATGTTGGCATCGACGACGATGTCGAAGAAACCGGCGAAACCTTTGAGGCCAACGCTCGCTTAAAGGCTGCCTACTACGCCCAGCGCAGCGGCCTGCTGACGCTCGCCGACGATTCAGGCCTGGAAGTGGCAGCCTTAAATGGCGAACCCGGCGTGCGGTCGGCGCGCTATGCCGGCCCTGGTGCCAGCGACCGCGACCGGATCGACCTGCTGCTGAAGAACCTGGAGCAGGTGCCATTTCACGCCCGGCTGGCTCGCTTCGTCTGCGCAATTGCGCTGGCCCGACCCAACGGCGTCATCGAGGTGGTCGAGGGCGCGATCAACGGCGTGATCGAACAGGCCCCACGCGGCGAACACGGCTTCGGCTACGACCCAGTCTTCTATGTGCTGGACGAAGATCTGACCCTGGCCGAGCTGCCGCCTGAGCGTAAAAATGCCATCAGCCACCGCGCCGTCGCCGCCAAGGGCGCGCGCACGATCCTGGAGCGCTGGCTGGGCGACGAGATGACCGGGTGACAAGATGACAAGATGACCAGGTGACGAAACATGGGGAACAACCCCGTAGCGGCGAAGCATCTGCCCACCTAGATCGCTCAACAGTTGCCCCGCCGCCATCACCCAGGATCGCAACTTCGCCGACAACCGCACGCAGATGCTTCGCCGGGGACGGGT
>JACMIM010000223.1 GCA_014381165.1 Roseiflexaceae bacterium | reverse complement strand
TGCTTTTTTGCGCAAAGCGCCAAAAAGCAAAACAATATGTTCTTATTACATGCCCGCCGCAGGTGAAATGAAAGCGCACGTACACAACGGGCGGCAAGTTCGCAGCCAGCGTGATCGGCAGGAAAGTTCCGTAGATCTGGTTCACAAACCAGACCCCACCAACGCCCTGGCCATTGGTATCGCCTGGTTGCGCATCAGCCGGAGCAGCGGCGTTGCCAGCGAAGAAGTACAGCGGGCTGCCATTGTAGGTGACCTGGCGACCACCATCGCGCCGCACGGTAACGCCTAATTCGCCACTCACGCCCTGGCCCGCAGTGGGCAGAATCCCCTTGCCCAGCAGCAGCGGCGGCCAAACCCGCGCACAACCGTCGTAACAAACGCTTTCATTGGCTTTGTCGTTCTTGAACTGATACAGCGTAAAACCACTCTTGGCAGTCAGAATACGATCGAACGTGCTAGCACTGCGCCGCGCTACGTCGACTGCGCCAGTCCCCACGAAACGAGTCTCGCCTTTTACTACAAACCAGACTCCACCAATGCCTTGACCGTTGGTGTTGCCTGGTTGCGTATCAGCTGGGGCGGCGGCGTTGCCAGCGAAGAAGTACAACGGTAGTCCGTTATAAGTCACCTGGCGCTTGCCGTCCTGACGCACAGTTGTGCCAAGCACACCGCTCACGCCGGTACCAGCCGTGGGCGCGACATTCTCATCTACCAGCAGCGGCGGCCAAACTGCCGCGCAGCCACCATTGCAGGCACTCGTGTTCTCGGTGTCGTTCATGAAAACGTAGAGCGTCAGCCCGTTGTTAGCGGTCAGAATCTGGCCCAAGGTGGGATTTCCCACCAGCGCAATGGTTGGCACGCTCTGTGCCTGCGCCGTTTGTGCCAGCCCGCCGAGCGAAAGCGAACTCACAACCGCCAACATCATGAGCAACCAGCGCCATCGTAAAGCCATCATGTGTCTCTCCCTCATTGTTGCGGCTGTCTACAGCGTGTGTCAGCCAGCTCAAGCCATGTGTGTGCGCTCCACATGCGGGCCGCTAGTCCATGTCGTCCATGTTGTCCATGTCGTGATCGCTGTGATCATCGTCCATGTCGCCGCGCTCGTCGATCTGGCCACGGATTTCGCCAGCCGGGTTCGTGTCGGTATGCACATTGACGTAGGTGTTGCCGGCCTCGATCGCGGCGACCAGGGCGCTCAGCGGTTGGCCAGCCAGCGGCCCAAGCAGATCGGCGGCGGTGATCTGGCCCTCGGCGTAGCGCCCGTTCACCGGGCCGTCAACGCGGTCTCTGCGCAGAAAGGCGACGATCGGCCCGTTGCTGCCCTCTGGCCCCAGGTGGATGTGGGCAAAGCGGGCGTTCTCTAGCCGGGCGACATTCAGCCGATAGATCAGTGCGCTGCCATCTTTGTTCAGCCTGAAGTTCGCTCGGCCGCGTGCGCGGGTGTCCACACTGGGCACCTCCTGCTGGCCGTTGGCTTGGGCCTGCGCACGAAAACGCTCGCGCGCTGCTGTAACGGTGCCAACTGTCAGAAACAGGACGACAGCCGTGGTCAGCAGCATCGCGAGACCTCGCATGGATCGTGTGGGTTGCATGGTCGTTCCTCCTCGGTGTATGTACGCCTATGAAAACCAGATGAAGCGCTTCGGCAGGAGATACGAGGGTGTTGCCTGTTTCTATCTCTGGCGTGAAAGCAATCATGCGCCGCAGCGCAAATTCAGGTGCAGAGATATAATTGCCACAGCAGCTTCGTATCACTGGGTAGCTACCGAAGCGATCGCGGTCAACCTGGGGTAGTATGCGCGCACACCTGATGCAGCATCAATACGAGGCGATGCAGAGTCATACCGATCAACAGTTGCTGAACCAGGCCGCTGGAGGCGATACCGCAGCCTTGGGCCTGTTGTACGACCGCTACGGGCGGCTGGTGTTCAGCGTGGCGCTGCGCATCGTCGGCGAGCGCGGCAGCGCCGAAGAGATCACGCAGGATGTGTTTTTGCGGCTCTGGCAGCACGCCGAGCGCTACAATGCTGAACGCGGCAGTCTGATGGCCTGGATTCTCACGATCACCCAGCGCCGGGCGATCGACGAGCTACGCAGCCGCCGCCACACCAGCCAGCGCCGCGAGATAGAGCTGCCCGAGACACTGCCACTCGGCGGCAGCGACCACGCCCAGAATACGCAGCTGCGCACCGACCTGCAACAGGCCTTGTCCGCGCTGCCTGCGGCGCAGCGTGAGGCGATCGAGGGCGTGTTTTTCGGCGGGTTGAGCCGGCAGGATATGGCCCAGCGCATGGGCAGCCCGCTGCCGACTATCAATACGAGAATTCGACTAGGCATGGAGAAGCTGCGTGCGCTGCTTGGCGATGACCAATGGTAAGCTGTATCCTTGCTGGCAAACTCCGTACAGGGAGTTGTGGGGGGTGAAACTCTCCACAGATATTTCTCTTGTTCTTGCAGTGCTGCGACGAAGCCGCACAACCGCAAGCGCTTTCATTTCGCCTGCGGCGGGCAAGGAACTAACGAATCATTGTTTCGACTTTTGGCGCAAAGCGCCAAAAGCCGAAACAAAAAAGATATATCTTCCATGCTGCCGCAAGCAGGAACCGCCAACTGCGTAAGTCCTAACCAGTAAAAGCTCGCAGCTGCATAGCCTGCAGCCGCCATTACACATATAACGACAGAATAGGCCACGTATGGAACAGCCCGACGAGATAACATCTTGCCCAGATCCGCACTGCGATGCGGTTGCTGCGCTGCTGGCCACCGCTGCCCTCGGCGGCGACCTGCGCGCCGATGAACAAGCGCAGATGCTGGGCTATCTGGCGACCTGCGCGCGCTGCCGGCTGCGGCTCGACGGCTTTGCCGGCGTCGCCCAGGCGCTCCCGCTGATCGTGCCCGAGGCCGAACCCTCGCCCGACCTACGCCAACGC
>JACMIM010000222.1 GCA_014381165.1 Roseiflexaceae bacterium | reverse complement strand
GGTGCTGGTGCGCGCCGGCGCGGGCAGCGGCAAAACCCGCGTGCTGACCCTGCGGATTGCCTACCTGATCGAGCAGTACGATGCGAAGCCTAGCTCGATTTTGGCGCTGACTTTTACCAACAAGGCGGCCAAGGAGATGCGCGAACGGCTCAAGCGCCAGCTCGGCGCGCGCATGAAGGGTGTAACCACCGGCACCTTTCACGCGATTTGCGGCAAGCTGCTGCGCGCCGAGATCGAGGGCCGGCTCGCCCACTACACCAAGGATTTTACGATCTATGGTGCCGACGAGCAGCTTCAGATCGCCGCCGCTGCACTGGGTGCCATGACCGAACGCCCGCCAGCGGCGCTGGAGGCCGAGGATGTGCTGCGCACGATTAGCCGATTCAAGAGCCGCCTACAATCGCCACGGCTGGCCGCCCGCTTCGCTCAAGATGCGCTGGAGCGCTTTGTAGCAGGCTGCTACCGCCGCTATCAGAAGAAGCTGGAACAATCGAATGCGCTCGACTTCGACGACATGATTTTGCTGACCCACCAACTGCTGACCGAACACCCCGATCTGTTGGAAGATTACCAGCGCAAGTGGCAGCATATTTTGGTCGACGAGTATCAGGACACTGATGCGAGCCAGTATGCCCTGATCGAGCTGCTGTCGCGGCCTGTGGCCGGCAAGCCGCGCTCGCTGTTTGCGGTGGGCGATGGCATGCAGGCGATCTATGGCTTCCGCAACGCCGACTACACCATTATTGCCCGTTTCGAAAAGGATTTCCCCGAGGCGGCGATTATCGAGCTTTCCACGAACTACCGCAGCCGCCAATCGATCCTGGATGCGGCCTACGCAGTGATTCGCCACAGCCGCGATGTGCCGCCTATGGCACTGCGTGCCGCCTCGATGATGAAGTCCGGCTAGCGCTGTCTGGCGATCTTTGACGCCAAAGACTCCAAGGACGAGGCCGAACAGATCACCCGTAATATCAACGATCTCTGCCGCAGTGGACGCCAGTACAAAGATATCGCGGTGTTGTTCCGCACGCGCCACATGTCGCGTAATTTCGAAAGCGCCATGCGCCATGCTAAGATTCCTTACCAAATTCGTGGTGCGACTGGTTTCTATGATCGTGCGGTGGTGCGCGACGCGCTGGCCTTTCTGCGCGCCATCAACAACCCCAGTGATAACCTCAGCCTTGCGCGGATTGCGAATGTGCCGGCGCGCGGCCTCAGTGCGCAGTTGCTTGCGCTGCTTTCGCAGTATGCCGCCCAGCAGGATATCCCGCTTTCCGAAGCATTGAGCCGCCGCGAAGCTTATGAGCCGCTGACGCCCAAGGGCGCGGCGGGCGCGGCCCAGCTGGCAGCGCTGCTCAGCCGCTGGCGGCGTTTTGCTCACATGCCGCCCGATAACCTGCTGGCCGATGTGCTCGAGCAAAGCGGCTACATGGGCGAGCTGACCAAACGGTTCAGCGCCGAGGAGCTGCCAGAGGTGCGCGAGTACCTCCAGGAGCTTATGACAGCAGCTGGCGAACACACCAGCCTGAGCGACTTTCTGCAAGAGGTAGCGCTGCTGACTAGCCTGGACGACAAAAATGACGACCGCGACCAAGTGCAGTTGCTGACAATTCACGCCTCCAAGGGGCTGGAATGGCCAATTGTGTTCGTCACGGGGCTTGAGGAAGGGACGCTACCGCACGAGCGGAGCATCCCCACAGTGGCGGGGATCGAGGAGGAGCGCCGGTTGTGCTATGTGGCGCTGACGCGGGCGGCGGAGAAATTGTTTCTTTCCTGGGCGACTGCCCGCAGCCGTGGTGCGCAGTCAAAGCCCTCGCGCTTTCTGGGCGAGATCGAAGCCTACGGGCGCGAGCGCGCTGGCCGCTAGGCCGTTTTTGAGTCACGAACGCGCGAAGCGCAAAACGGGGGTTTGGGGACACAGCCCCGAGAAAATCCCCCTCCCCTTTTTTGGTAATCCGATAGGATTGTTATATAATGCCGACGTGAAACGCCGTTTATACTGAGATAACCGATGGCACAGCATATTTCAAATCCCGACGTTCGTGTTCAGCCGCAGCAGGATGCCGCGCAACCAATCACCCTACAGGCCGCGCCGTATCTGGCGCTGTCCGCCGCCTGGGTTGCTACGTGCGGCAGTTTGTTCATGAGCGAGGTGCTGGGCTGGACGCCTTGCCTGCTGTGCTGGTACCAGCGCATCCTCATGTACCCGCTCAGCCTGATTATCACGATTGGCCTGCTGCGGCGCGACCGAGCGCTGCCGGTGTATGTTCTGCCACTGTCATTGTTCGGTGCGGGGATTGCGATCTACCACTACCTGCTGCAAAAGACAACCTGGTTGCCGCCGCCTGCCTGTTCTACCACCGTGCCCTGCACCGCCGATTACATCAATCTGCTTGGCTTTATTACCGTGCCGTTTCTGGCGCTCACAGCGTTTCTTGTGATCAGCCTCGCGATGGTGGCAATGCTTTGGTCGCGTGGGAACACGGCGCAAACGAGCGACGATGCACCAAGCGTGGGCTATGACACGGTGGCGATTATTGGGATTGCTGGGGCGATCGTTGTCTCCTTTGTTGTGGCCGCGCGCCTCGTCTAATGACAAGCGATTGCAGGACTTTCGCGTAAAGCGTCTTTTTCGCCTGCGGCGGGCAAGGAATTGTTTTTTCTTAGCAGTTTTTTGCGCCGTAGCGCAAAAAACTGCTAAGAATAGAGTACATTTTGGGAGCAAGCGAAAGTCCTGCTATTGAAATAGACGTAGCACAACGCCAATACGTTCCACTATATCGAGGGTGTGCTCGGCGCGAGGCTGGCAACCACGGCCAGGAGTTCGCTGGCCTCGACCGGTTTCGGCAGATAGTGCTGAAACCCGGCTTCGAGTGCGCGCGCCCGTTGTTCAGCGCGGCCATAGGCAGTCAGCGCGATGGCAGGCGTTTGCCCGCCGCGCTCGGGCGGCAGCGCCCGCACCATGCGGATAAGCCAGTAGCCATCTTCCAGGGGCATGGCAATATCCGAGATCAGCACATCCGGACGCCAGGCCTGAAACATATCGAATGCATGGCGCGCGGTGGTGCTGATCCTTGTCTCAATACCACACGGCGTACAAGCATCGTACAGCAATTCCAGAATATCTTGTTGGTCATCGACGATCAGCACGCGCAGCCCGCGCAGCTTTGGTGGATAGGCGGCTTTCGCGGTGGGCGGCCTGGTTGCTGCATGTGCTAGCGCGCTGGCCGCCAATGGGCTGGCCAGTGGCAGTTGCGCGCTGAAGCTGGCACCATGGCCCGCGCCTGCGCTGGTGGCCTGCACTGAGCCGCCGTGCAGTTCCACCAGGTGGCGCACGATCGATAGCCCCAGGCCCAGCCCGCCATAGGCGCGGGTACTTGTGCTTTCGGCTTGTCGAAAGCGGTCGAACACATATGGCAAGAACGCCGCACTGATGCCCTGGCCAGTGTCGCTGACCGTAAACAAGGCCATGTGGCCACGCGGCTCCAAGCGCACCTGGACGGTACCGCCGGGCGGCGTGAACTTCGCCGCGTTTGCGAGCAGGTTCCACACGATCTGCTGCAAGCGGTTCGCATCGCCAATGATCGTGCTAGCTGCTGGGTTTAGATCGGTCTGGAGATGCAGCCCCTTCGCTTCTATGGTTGGATTCACCGTATCGAGCGCGGCACGAATCACGCTAATCAGACTGACCGGCTGGAGTTCGATCCGTAGTTTGCCACTCACGATCCGTGAAACGTCGAGCAGATCCTCGATCAGTTGGGCTTGAGTTTCGGCAGTCCGCACCATCGTGTCCAGGGTACGCGCCGTAAAGGCCTCGTCGCGCGGGCGTGATTGCAGCAGCCGGGCGTAGCCAAGAAAGGCGGTCAGCGGCGTGCGCAGTTCGTGGGAAACCGTCGTCAGAAACTCATCTTTCAATCGGCTTGCTTCCTCGGCCTGTGCGCGTGCCGCCTGTTCGCGCACATACAGCGCTTGTAGGCGCGTTTCACTCGCCCGCAAGGCTTCGATTGCACGCAGCTTTTCGACCGCCAGCCAAATCCGTTCCGCAATCGTTTCGAGTAACCGAACCTCGTGTGGCTGCCACTGGCGCGGCGTGTCAGTGGTGATCGTAAGGCTCAAAACCCATTGGCCATCACGTAAAAAAGGTACAATAATCGTGGCGCGAATGCTGATCGGTGCGTATCTCTCGGCGTAGCTCTCGGCCCAGTAGGAACTTATGCTCATGTCGTCGGCTATCAGCACCTGGCCGCTACGCAATGCCTGAACAACCGCAGGCGAATAGGTAGAAATACGGTAGTCGCCGGTGAGCGATGGCAGCGACGCACTGTATTCGTGCTGCACCAGCCAGCGATCGTGGGGTTCGTCGATCTCGCCAAAGAAACAGCGCCTGACATCCAGGTGCCGCCCGATCTGCTCCACCACACTGGCCAGCAGGCGATCGGCATTGTCACTCGCACGAATCTGCTCGCCGAGTTCTGAAAGCATGTGCGCGTCGGCCTCGGCCTGCTTGCGCTCGTGGATATCGGTCGATGTGCCGAACCAGCCAACCAACTGGCCGGCATCATTGTTGCGCGAGGTACTGCGGGAAAGAAACCAGCGATAGGTGCCATCAACACCGCGCAAGCGCGTTTCGGTCTGATACTGCTGCCCAGTTTCCCATGCTTGCTGCCAGGCCGTCAGAACCGGTGCTAGGTCATCTGGGTGAATTATCTGAAAGGGGTCGCGCAGGCTTTCTTCATAGCTGAGGCCAGTGTAGTTGAGCCACTGGGCATTGAGATAGTCGATCCCGCTGCCATCTGGGCGGGTAATCCAAACAATCTGCGGGATCGTATCGGCAAGCGTGCGAAAGAGCTGTTCACTTGTGCGTAGGGCCTCGTGGAGCTGGGCGCGCTCAAGCGCCGCCGCGCTGCGTTCGGCGAGGGTCAAGGCGATCGTGCGTTCGGCCTCGTCAAAGGCCTGCGGCTTGCGAAAGGCCGCACTGACAACGGCAATCACTGCGCCCTGGCGAACAAGCGGCAGATACAGCCCGGCCTGTACATTCATGCGCTGAAGAACCTCGGTGTACTCCGGATACTGCGCAAAGTCACCCTTGTTGCGCAGAAACACGGGCTGACGCTCGCGCAGTGCCTTGGCAGGCGCGCTGTGCGCCTCAGTTGGTACAAAATTGTAGGAGTGAATAAGTTCCACGTCGGCGTCCGGGTCGAGCGCGACGACCTCGGTGGCCAGGCCGCCGGGTACCACGAAGCGCAGCAGGACAATATGCGCTCCAAGCGCTAGCTTGATTTCATCGGTGATGGCCTGGCGGGTTTCGGCCAGCCCCTGCGTCTGCGCAAGCCGTGCGCTGGCTTGGTGCAGGCGCTGTAGGCGCGCTTCGTTCGGGATCAGTTCCTCGGCCTCGCCCCCGTTCGGCAGCGGGTTGGTAGATTGTTCGTAAGATTGATCATTCGAGTGAACCATTCAAGCTCTCTTTCGCATGTGCGCCTGTGCGAGCAACACGAGGTACTATAGCGAAAGAAGCGCTGGAACGCAATGCGATCGGTTTGTACGCGCCCGATCCTGGCGCTGATGGACTTCAATGAGTAACCTGGGTATGTTGCACCATCCCACGCCTGGCGGCTGAAGCCGCTGGCTGGGGTGACGAAGCCCGCCTGCGCGGGCTATTGGGACGCGCGCTGGTGTGTGCGCTACGGTGTCGCCGCGTTCTTCCAACCGTTGGGGGTTGGGTCGACCTCCGCCGCACATGGCGCTGCCTCGCCGCCGCCGCGCGTGCAAGCGAGAAAGGCTTCGGTCAGGCGCTGGGCCTCGGCCAGTTCACGCTCCAGGTTCGCGCCTTGCAGTGCGCGATCGACCGCACGTTTGAACCAGAACCGATCGAGAACCGAGGGTTCAGCGGTGCGTGTGGCAGCCTGCTCAAGCGCGGGGCGTAGCGCGTCATACACAATGCTTGCGCCCGGCAACGCCTGTGTGCGAAAAGCGTCGCTCTCGGCAACCGACGAGCGTGCAGGAAATTCGTGTGTATATGCGTCGGCCTGCCCGGTCAGGTAGGTGATCCAGCGCCAACACAGCTCTGGCTGCTGCGATGCCTGCGCGATATACAGGCCACGTGTTACCGTCGTTTTAGGTAGTATTCCGCCGCTGCTCATTGGTAGCGGCCCTACGGCGAGCGTAAAGGCCTGGCCCGCGCTGCGCGTGTACAATCCAAAGTCTGTCCACATTGCGACCTGGCCGCTGCGAATCAGTTCGCCCATTTGCTCGTCCGCGCTTCCCGTTAGTGCCGCAGCAGGAGCCGCTGTCTCGACCAGGCGCTGGAAATAGTCGGTGGCTTGCAGAACTGCTGGGTCAAGAAAGTTTGGCGCGTACTCGTCCCCTCGTTGGGCAAAGGGCGCGATTCCCTGAACCTCCAGGATGCTCGACAGGCCGCCAGCGGTTGGTGCAAATCCATACTGCGCGGGAGTATCAGCACGGCGGGTCAGCTGTTCGGCGGTAGCCAGCAAATCGTCGGGCGTCCAGTTGGCGTCTGGGTAGGCCAGACCAGCCGCATCGAAGCTGGTTTGGTTGTAGCCAAGCACCGAAACTTCGAACGCATGTGGCAGTGCATACTGTCGTCCATTTCGGCTGAACAGCGCGCGGAGCGCGGGCGGATAATCTTCGCGCGGGAACTGCGCGTCACCGTCGATCAGGGGCTGTAGATCGAGCACGCTGGCAGTATCTGCTGCTGCCAGCGGGAAATCGGCAAAGCAGTCGGTTTGTGCTGCCACTGTTGCCAAGTTTGGCCAGTCGCCGCCGATTGTTTTGAGAACGACCTGAACATCGGGGTTTTCACGCGAGAAGCGCTGCGCGATCTTCGCCAGCGTTTCGCTGCGGGTGAAGCCGTCATAGAATGTGATCTGCGTTGCGTTGGACACGGGCGCTGGAGTTGCCACGCTAAATGAGTCAGTGGGCGGGGGCTGATCGGCGACCGGCAGTTGGGCGATGACCGCCTGTGCGTTCGACAGCGCCTGTATAGCGGTCTGGCCCTGGTTAACTACGGCATCGATCGCCGCAGCCAGCGCAGCCACACGGGCAGGATCGACCTGTCCGTATGACTGGAGTGCTGGCAGTTGTTCGAGCGCCGCTAACGCTGCCGTGGTGTCGAGGCCGCCATTGGTGGGCTGTGGGGCCTGGGATCGCCGCGCGGGCAGGCTTACCGTGCCGGGAAAGGGTAGGTCGGCGGCAAGCGGCTGCCGCGCAAGAAACGACAGCCATGTCCATGCGCCATCAACTGCTGCAGTGCCACGGCTGATAATATAGGCGCTGGCAATCAGATCACTGCTAGATGTGGGCGGGAATGCCGCAACGCCAACGCGAAATGGCAGCGGTTGGGCAGCATCGGCTAACACACCAGCGGGCCAAATTCCAATTCGCCCGTCCTGAATCAGGCGCGTAGCCTCAGCCTCGTCCAGCGTTGTTGGTACCAGCGCGATAGTTTGGTCGGCCACCAGTGCTGCCACACGATCAAGCGCGGCAGCTTCGGTGGGCTGCGCAATTTGGACATCCTGGAGCGGCTGGGTCAGCGGATTTGGCGCTCCAGGAGCGCGTTCGTGCAGCAACGTCGCGACACCGCCGCTAGGGTCAAGCAGGCCGTAGGACGGGGTCTGTGCATTCGGATCGCTCGCTAGAGCTTTCGCTGCGGTCTTCACTGCTTGCCATGTCCACACTTCTGGCCTGGACAGACCCAGTATGTCCCAGCGATCAGCGTTGTAGGATAGCAGCGGAAGAGCCAACGACTGCGGCAGCGCCAGAATAGCGCCCGCTGGGGTCGCTGCCGCGT
>JACMIM010000027.1 GCA_014381165.1 Roseiflexaceae bacterium | reverse complement strand
CAGCACGACATAACTATTTGAATGCAGTCGGGCTGGCAGCACCTCGTCGGGCCATGCCAACACCAGTTCGTCGGCGTGGGCGAAGCGTTCAGCCGTGGCAAACGCGCTACGCGCATCGATCACGACCGTGCGAAAGCCAAGCGTCTTAGCATACGTGACGAGCGCGATGGCGATATGTACTGCACCGACGATCAGCAGGGTAGGTGGCGGCGGGTAGCTCTCGACAAACACCTGCACTTCGCCTGCGGGCGTGGGGTAGTTCTTGATGCCGCTTTCGGCGCGGGCCAGCATTGCCAGCGCGTCGCCCAGCACCACGTCCTGGTTGGCGAGATCGAGTGTGCCGAGTGTCGTGCTGCCTGGCTGGGCCAGCAGCTTCGCGCCCGCTCGCCCGGCCCCGCCAACTACCGTCACCACCACAACGGGTTGCTCGGTGGCTAGCGCTGTTTTCAGCGCCTCATAGATTTCTGTCACGGCTACATTCCCCCTCACGAAGCCGAAGAAGTCCCAGCGCGGAAGCGCTGGGCTATTGGGAGCCGTCACGCGAGTGGTTCGACAAACACATCGATTACGCCGCCGCAGGCCAGCCCGACCTCCCAAGCTGCTTCGTCGGCCACGCCGAAGTGGAGCAGGCGGGCCTGGCCGCTTTGCATAGCCGCCTGGCAGGCATCGTAGACTGCGCCCTCGATGCAGCCGCCGCTGACCGAGCCGGCAATGCCACCCGCCGCCGACACGGCCATTTTTGCGCCCACGCCGCGCGGCGACGAACCGAGTGTCTTGACGACCGTGGCGATCGCTACCTGCTCGCCGCGCGCACGCCACTGCTCGATCGCGGGAATGATATCGTTCATGTTGGCTCCTTCTGGGAAGATTATGAGGTTGTTGATTCGCCGCAGGCGAACACGAGGTTCGCCCCTACTCTTCCTGTCTAATGATTCAAGCTTTACGTTTCAGCTGCTCGATCGCTTGCTCGGCCTGATCTGCCTCGGCCTGTGTTGCGCTGGCGGGGGCGTAGCGCGCGCGCTCGTAGGCGCTGGTGAGCCGTTGCACCGCTGCGTTTTGACCGAGCGCACTGGCGGCGGCGGGCGCAAACTCACGCGGGGTTTGGGCTGGTGCGCGCTGCTGCTCGCGGGCCTCGGCGTCGAGCAGCAGCCGAATATAGGCGCGGCGAATGCGTGTGGCTGGATCGCCACCGCGCAGGCGTCCCAGTGCGGCGCGCAGCCCCTCGGCATCGCGGCGGCGCAGTCCGTTCAGCAGCCCGCCCAAGTCTTCGCCAATGCCGCTCCAGCTCAGCACCGATTCGCGCTGCTCGTCGCTGCGACGGTTGCCGCGCTTGGTGCGGCGGATGCGCAGAAACAGCAGCACGATGATCAGGATTGGGATGAGCAGACAGAATCCACGCAGCGCTAGATCGATCCAGATCGGCATGCCCGCAGCGTTGGCATTTTCGACAGCGACCTGATCTAGCCCCCGGCGCAATTGCTCGAAGAACTCCACGAACGAGCTACTGCCAAGCTGATCGATGAATGCCGTCAGCGCCCAGCTGATTAACATGATCAGCGGTGTCAGAAGTATCAACAGGCCGAACGCGATAACTTGCCACACGGTGGCCAGCAGTTCCAGTAGCGCGCCGCCAAGCAACGCGGCCAGCAGTACGCCGCCAAGCAGAATTGCTGCAATCGCACCCAGCAGCATAGCTACGCCGCGCCAGTCGCTGCGGCGGCCTGGCGTATCGGTGAAGCCCGCCAGCGCCAGCGCCACCAGCCCGGCGGCGAAAAACGTGATGACCTGGCCAGTCGCGGCCACCAGCACGGCGCGGTCGAGCGCGCTGGCCACGCCGCCAAGGATTAAAATCACGATCAGTGCGATCACCAGCCGACTAAACAGCTGTGCGATTGTCGTATTGTCGTGTTCGAGCAGCAAGCTGCCACGCCAAAAGCAATACAGCGCGGCCAGCCCGGTGACATAGGCAGCACCCGCGCCTGCCGAGAACAGCGCACCCCAGCCGTCGAGCGGCCCCAGGCCACCGCCAGCGGCGGCTTTCATCACCCAGATACTGGAAAGCAGCGCCAGGGCCAGCAGCACCAGCCGCTGTAGCTCCTCCGGCAGGGCGCGCTCGGCCAGCCGCGCCAGCAACGCCCCCCACAGCACCGCGCCGATCAGCAGCGCCCAGGCTGCGCCGCCCGCGATTGTCACAATCAGTGCGGGCAGGCTGGCTTCGAAGATCGCCACGGCGAGCAAAAAGATTGTGCGGGGCGGGGAAACCTGCATGGTTGCATTACGAATGTAGCTATCAAAGATTGGAATCGAGACTATTGTACCACCGGGCCAATGCCTCCGGCGCTGAAGCGCCGGGCTAGTGGGGTCTCCTATATCTTTAGGACTTACGCAGTTGGCGACTTCAGCCTGCGGCAGCATGAAACATGTACAGGACTTTCGCTTAAAGCGTCTTTTTCGCCTGCGGCGGGTAAGGAATTGATTTTTTCTTAGCAGTTTTTTGCGCTGCGGCGCAAAAAACTGCTAAGAAAAGCGTACATT